>JACMMK010000039.1 GCA_014379045.1 Burkholderiales bacterium | reverse complement strand
GCGGGTCGCGTCGATCGCGTCCACGGTCGTCTGCGGCAGCGACCACCACTCGCGATGCATTCGATGCTTCGACAGGTCGTCGTCGCGCACCGGCTGGAACGTGCCCGCGCCGATGTGCAGGGTCAGGCACGCGTGGCGCACGCCGCGCGCCGCGAGCGCATCGAGCAACGGCTGGTCGAAGTGCAGCCCGGCGGTGGATGCGGCGACCGCACCCGGCACCCGCGCGAACAGTGTCTGGTAACGGATCGCGTCGAGCGTGTCGGGCGTGCGATCGATGTACGGCGGCAGCGGAATCTCGCCGTGCGCCTCGAGCACGTCGAGCACGCGGGCGCCGTCCTCGAAACGCAGCACGAACAGCGCGTCGCGACGTTCGACCATCGTTGCCTTGACCGCGTTGACCGCCCGGTCTTGCGTCGCAGTGCCGAACGACAGGATCATGCCCGGCGCCGGCGGATGGCTCGCGCGCAGGTGTACCAGGGCGTGCTCGGCATCGAGTACGCGTTCGACGAGCACCTCCACCTTGCCGCCGGTCGACTTGACGCCGAACAGGCGCGCCTTCAGCACGCGCGTGTCGTTGAACACCAGCAGGTCGCCCGGTGCCAGTAGCGAGGGCAGCGCCGTCATCATCAGGTCGTCGAGTGCGCCGTCGGTGCCGTCGACGCAGAGAAGACGGCTTGCGGCGCGCTCAGCTGGTGGCGACTGTGCGATCAGTTCCCGCGGCAGGGTGTAGTCGAAATCGGCGAGGCGCATCGCCGCGGGTGTATCACACATCGTGCTCGGTCGAGCGCGCGCGGCATTGCTCCCATTGCGATCGCTCGATGCGACGAACGCCTATCGGCGCCAGACGCGCAGGCGGCGCGGTCAGACCAGTTTCGCGTCGAGCGTGATCGCCGTGTTGAGCAGCTTCGAGACCGGGCAACCCGCTTTGGCTTTGGCCGCGAGTGCCTGGAACGCCGCGTCGTCGACTCCGGGAATCGTCGCCTCGAGGGTCAGATGCGACGCGGTGATCGAGAATCCGTCCGGCACCTGCTCGAGCGTCACCACGGCAGACGTGCTCATCCGGTCGGCCTTGAAGCCGGCTTCGCCCAGGATCAGCGACAGCGCCATCGTGAAGCACGCGGCATGCGCCGCGCCGATCAACTCTTCCGGGTTCGACCCCGCCACGCCCTCGAAGCGGCTTGCGAAGCCGTACGGGTGTTCCTTGAGTGCGCCGCTCTGCGTCGAGATCGTGCCGCGGCCGTCCTTCAGGCCGCCTGTCCAGACTGCGGAACCGCTTCGATTCATCTTCATTGCGTGCCTCCAAGAGGTTGTGCGACGTGCTTCGCCAGCATGCTAACGCGTGCCGGTGACGGTTTCAATTTGCCGGCCGTGCGTCGCTCGGCGATAATCGTGGGCTTCCCAGCCGGGATGGCGGAATCGGTAGACGCACCGGACTCAAAATCCGGCGGTGGAGACACTGTGGGGGTTCGAGTCCCCCTCCCGGCACCAGGAGCGGCCAAGTCCACTTGGGTCAACATCCCTAGCTCTTAATGCCCGACGTAGGCACCGCGCGCGCCGACGGCAATTCGACCGCGGTCCCGCAAGGGGTGAACGCCTTCCCCCTGCACCTCTGATCAAAATCGAAAACCGACACCGAAGTACAAACCGTCCATTCGCACGTCAAACAGCGACCCGCTTTTGTCGAAGTCGATGTTCAGATAGCGGTAACCCAATTTCAGCAACGTCCTTTTCGAATACTCGTAGTCGACCCCCGCGATCGCCTGTCAGGTCAAGTCCGAGCCCACGCCGAAGGCGCCCACGCCGACGTAACCGGCCAGCGTCCATTAATCGGCGATCGGATACTGGACGCGAGTACCTACAAAAGGATCCACCCACCGCCCGTCACACGCAGCAGCAGTGCGAATTCGTCGGTGCGCTGCAGGGCCTTCGGTCGAGGCTCACGGCCCGCTCCCAAGGCGAAACGGGGCACGACAGGGCAACGTTTGGTGCGGCACGGGACCGAAACGTTTGAAACAAGTCGGTCGAGTCGATACGATGCAGGGGCGCAGATTCCCACGGTAGCGCGGCGCGCCAGTTTTCTTAGGCTGCGCCGAGGCCCGACGAGACGGCGCATTCCTGATTCGGCCAGGGGCTCGACACCCGCTGTCGCGGCGCTGCGCCGGTCGGGAAAAAGGGCGGGCGCCCGATCATTCCCTCCGGAGACTCCGATAAAAGCGATCGACGCGGTAGCGCGCGAAGCAGTCATCCTGGGCCCCGGCGAAGGGCGGGCGTATCCCATGGGACGTATCGCCGCGCTGTTCAAGGCCGATGGGCAGGAGACCGACGCGCGGTATTCGATTTCCGAGTGGTGGCTCGAACCTCGAACGCAGGGTCCGGGCGCACACTCGCATCCGGAAGACGACGTCTTCTATGTCCTCGAAGGCACGATGAGTTTCCTGGTGGATGACACGTGGACTCACGCCCGGAAAGGCGCGTTCCTGCTCATCCCCGGCGGAGTCACTCACGACTTCGAGAACCGTGGGGACGTTCTAGCAGGCGTGTTGAATGTGTCGGTGCCCGGGAATTTCGAATCGCACATGCCGAGCATCGCCCAATGGTTCGCGGAGAACCCCCCAAGAGATGCGGGTTCGATCCGGTGACTCACCGTACCGGATTGGCATTCGCAATGGGCGGCGTGGCTTCGGCGCTCACAGCCGGGATCTGCGCGGCTCAGGCAGTCTATCCGTCGCGCCCGGTGCGCATGCTCGTCCCCGCGCAACCTGGCGGCAGCACCGATACGCTCGCGCGCATCACCGGGCAGAAGCTCGGCGAGGCACTCGGGCAGTCGTTCATCATCGACAACCGCGCCGGGGCCGGCGGCACGGTCGCGGCCGAGACACTGGCCCGTGCGCAACCCGACGGTCATACCCTCGGGATGGCCTACACCGCGCTGACGGTCAATGCCGCGCTGCAGAAGGTGCCGTACGACACGCTGCGCGATTTCGCGCCGATCTCGCTGATCTCGACTTCGCCGCTCGTGCTGGTGGTAGGCGCAAACTCGCCGGTGCGCACCGCGCAGGACCTGATCCAGCTAGCGCGCTCGAAGCCGGTGGCCTACGGCAGCGCCGGCATCGGCAGCGGCGGACACGTGACCGGCGAACTGCTGAACATGATGGCGGGTCTGAAAGCGGTGCATGTCCCGTACAAGGGGGCGGGTCCGGCGTCGGTCGACGTCGCGTCCGGACAGATCCAGTTCCAGTTCGCGGCACAGCTCACCTCGCAGGCGCTGGTCAAGGCGGGAAAGCTGCGCATGATCGCCGTCACCGGTGCGAAGCGTGCCGCCACGCTGCCCGACGTCCCGACGATGGCCGAGTCCGGCTTGCCCGGCTTCGAGTTCAACAACTGGTTCGGCGTGCTTGGGCCGGCGGGGTTACCGGGTGCGATCGTGTCGCGGCTGAACACCGAGATCGTGAAGCTGCTTGCCGCACCCGAGGTGCGCGAGCGCATCGTGTTCGATGGCGGTGAGCCTGCCGGCGGACCACCGTCCGAGTTCCGCGCACTGCTCGCGAGCGATCTTGCCAAATGGGCGAAGGTCGCGCGCGTGATCAAGATGCAGGCGGAGTGAGTCGGCAGAAGTGAGGGTTCTGCGTTCGGAGTGACGCCGCCTGTCGCCGATGCCTGCTACCTTCGAGAGCACCAGCCGGTTCCCCTGCCTCGATATTCGCAACGATCGTCGGTCGTCTGCGGGCGTTGTTCGGCTTTCCCCTGACCCGCGCACTGCGGCGAGCGGCGCCTATCCTCATCTGCACGTTGCGCCGCCACCGTCGTCCCCTTTCCTTCGAGCCAGACATCATCCCTTCCGAGCCCTACCCCTTGCCCGACCCTTCGGTCGTCACCCTCGACAACGGTGTGCGTCTGCTCGCGATCGCGGCGCCGCACCTGCACACCGCGTCGGTCAGCGTGTTCCTGCGTTCGGGCAGCGCGCACGAAAGCGCGCGCGAGAACGGTATCGGCCACGTGATCGAACACATGGCGTTCAAAGGCACGACGACCCGCGATGCGCGCCGGTTCAATCTCGACGCCGAGCGCATCGGCGCCGATGTCAATGCGCATACCGACAAGGACCATACCGCCTACTACATGTACGGTATGCCACAGCATACGACGGAGTTCGTCGGCATGCTCGGCGACATCGTCCGCAATGCGACGTTTCCTGAAAGCGAACTCGAGCGCGAGCGCACGGTGCTGCTCGCCGAGCATGCCGACGACCACGACGACCCGATCTCGACCGCGTATCGGCTGTTCGACGAAGCGAGCTACGGCGCCCATCCGGTGGCGCGGCCGGTGATCGGGACCCGGCGCACCATCGCGCGCTTCAAGCGCGTCGACCTGGTCGAATTCGTGGCGCGCCAGTACTCGGGCATGAACGTCGTCGTCGGTGCGATCGGCGCGCTCGACACGACCGAGGTCATCGGCGCGATGACCGAAGCCTTTGCATCGATGCCGCGCGGCGACGAGAACCGGGTCCCCGCGCCGGACTTCCTCGGCGGCGTGCGCGCGCGCCGGGTCGCCGGCAGCAGCCAGACGCACCTGATCGTCGGTTATCCGATCCCGCCGTTGCACGACGACGACCCGACCGCAACCCTCGCCGCGGCGCTGTTCGGCGAAGGCATGAGTTCACCTCTTCTCTACGATCTGCGCGAGCGGCTCGGGCTCGTATATCACGCAGACTGTTCGGCGGACGTGATGGACGGTTGGGGGCAGTTCATGATCGAAGCCTCGACCTCTCCTGCAAACGTCGAGGCGCTACTGCACGCGCTCGCCCGCCTGCTCGCCGCTCATTCGGAGTCGATCGC
>JACMMK010000038.1 GCA_014379045.1 Burkholderiales bacterium | reverse complement strand
GGACGGTCAAGGCGGCGCTCGGCGCGAGCGGCGCGGCGAGCGCTGCCCGGAGCGCACGCGTGCCAACGCGCGGAGAGGTTCAGCCTCCGCGCGTTGCCTGCATGTCGTCACATACGTTGCATCGCTTCAGGCTGCACCGGCCAGATGCCGCCGGCGCGCTCGTTCACGCCGTCCGCGCCAATACGGCACGGTTGTCGGCACGCGCATCGATGCGGGCGGTTCGATCCAGCAGTCGCCATCCCCAGGCCGATTGCGGCTTGTGTACGGTGCGCTCCGCCAGATAGTGGCGGGCGCGGGCCGTGTCGCCGCTGCGCATCGCCGCATGGACCAGTGTCAGGGTCAACACGTCGCGCTGCGCGTGACTGCCACCGAATCGATGCGCACGGTCGCGCACCGATTCGATCGCCTCGATCGCGTCGCCGTACCGGCAGGCTGCGAACGCACGCACGCCGTCGGCGAGTGCCACACCGACCTCGCGCGCCATCGCCGGGTTGCTGCCGGACGTGGCGCGCGCGGTGAATGCCATGTCGTCGACCATCCGTCCGAGCGCCTCATCGTGCCCGGATGCGGCGAATGCCAGCATCGCGTGGAAGTCGTTGAACGCATAGTGGCCGCGTTCCTCGTTCAGCCGCTCGAGCCAGGTGCCGGCCACGGCTTCCCAACGATTGCCGACGTCGACGCCTTCGAGTTCGAGCCGCCAGAGCATCGCGGTGGCGTCAACCAGCGGCATCAGGAACTGCGCGGGGACGGGATGGATACGCTCGTCGTACAGCCGCAGAACCTCATCGATGCGACCTCGATCGAGTTGGAACAGCGCGAGGTGCCACCAGTTGTGGAACGCGAACGCATCGTCCGGCGCCCAATCCTGCACGCGCGACTCGAGGAAGTCGATGCCCTCGTCGATGCGTCCCTGCATTTCCATCACATGGGTGACCGCGTGGATCGCATAGCCGTTGCGCGGGTCGAGATCGAGTGCACGGCGGCCCGCCGATTCGGCGTCGGCATACTGGTTGCATTCCTCGAGGCCGAAGGCGTGCATGGCGAGGACGTACGAATAGCCCGGCACCTGCGGGCTCCAGTGCGGCAGCACGCGCGAGGTGCGATTGCGCAGGTTGAGCGCATCGCCACGGAAGAAATCGAGCGTGTGCGCGGTCTGGATCGTCAGCGAGTCGCGCGGGCACACCATCAGCACCTCGTCGAACGCGCGGCAGGCACGGTCCCAGTCACCGCGGGCGAGCAGACGCGTCGCCGCGATCAGCCGCCGTTCGCGCTCGGTCGCGGTGCTTTCGAGCGCCATCGCCCGGGCGGTCGACTCGACCACGAGCGGCAGGTAGCGGCGCTCGCTCAGGGTCGACAGCACGCAGGCCTTGAACAGATGGCCGAGAACGAATTCGGGGTCGGCGGCGAGCGCCTCGTCGATGGTGGCGAGCGGGTCGCCATGAAACGAATGAAATTGCGTGAGCGCGGTCTCGTAGGCTTCGAGCGCTACGGTGCTGGTGGTGGAAACCGCGATACCGCGTGAATCGGTCAACATTTGATCCTCCGTTGATTCGGGCGGACCGCCGCTCGAGTCGGCAGCGCGGCGGTCCGTTTTCGTTCGGGTCAGTACCCGTAAGTCGATTGAGTGTTGGCGGGAGCCGCGGAGGTGCGCGCTTTCTGCGCACCGGGGATGACGAACCAGACGCCGCCCTGCTTGTCGCCGTTCACGTCACCGGGCTTCTGGTCGCCGGCGAAGAAGTACAGCGGCTGGCCTTTGAAGGCCCACTGCTGCGCGCCGTCGTCACGGGTGACGATCGTGAAATCGCCGCCGGCGAGTGCCGGGTTGGCGACGGTGAAGGCGGGCCAGGCGGCGATACAGCCGCCGCTGCAGTTGCTCTTGCCCGCGCTGTCCTTCGTGAACGTGTAGAGGGTGCGGCCATCGCGGTTCGCGAGCACGCCATTGTTTTCGATGGTGGGGTTCGCGCGGGCGACTCCGGCAACCGAGGTGGCGGCAAGGGCGGCGGCGAACAGCGTGGCGGAAATGATCGAGCGTTTCATCTTGAGTCTCCTTGAGGGGGTCGGTCGGAATGAGGTGAAGAACGGGTCGTCCTTCTGCAGGGACATACGCCGCAGCCGTTTCGAACGGATGCAGCAGCGCGTACAAAAACCGCTTGCGGCCGGCATTGCGACCGAGTGCACGCAACCCGCGTGTAAAATTGCGGGTTCCCCTGCTTTGGCGCCCCCTCGTGTCCGAACGTCTTCTTCCGATCTCTCTCCCCGCCGCGGTGGTCCGTGGAGGCTTCCTGACGCTGCTCCACAAGGAGACGTTGCGTTTCTGGAAGGTGAGCATGCAGACCATCCTGGCGCCGGTGGTCACCACGCTGCTGTACCTGATGATCTTCGCGCACGTCCTGGCGAACCATATCGACGTATTCCCCGGCGTCGCCTACGATGTGTTCCTGGTGCCTGGGCTCGTGATGATGGCGGTGCTGCAGAATGCGTTCGCCAACACCTCGTCGTCGATGATCCAGTCGAAGATGACCGGCAACCTCGTGTTCATTCTTCTGCCCCCGCTGTCGCCCGGTGAGATCGTCTGTGCCTATGTGCTAGCGGCGGTGCTCAGAGGTTTCCTGTGCGGGGTCGCGGTGCTCGCGGTCGGCGCATGGTTCGTGCCGCTGCCGATCGCGCACCCGTTCGCCATCATCGCGTTCGCGCTGGCGAGTGCCGCGGTGATGGGCGCGCTCGGGCTGATCGCAGGCGTGTACTCCGACAAGGTCGATCAGCTTTCGGCATTCCAGCATTTCGTTGTCGTGCCGCTGACGTTCCTCGCGGGCGTGTTCTATTCGGTGCAGACGTTGCCGTCGTTCTGGCAGGTGGCATCGCACCTGAATCCCGTGTTCTACATGGTCGACGGATTCCGCTGGGGCTTCCTCGGGGCTGCGGACGTGTCGCCGTGGATGTCGTTCGGGGTCGTCCTCGGCTGCCTGGCGGCGGTCATGGCGTGGGCGGTACTGCTGGTGAAAAGCGGGTACAAGCTGCGCCATTGAGACTCGATTCGACGCACCCAATTGAAACCGCCTGCAGCGCACGGAAGAACACATGGACAAGTTGATCATCGAAGGCGGCGTACGGCTCGCCGGGGAAATCGAGGTGTCGGGCGCGAAGAACGCCGCACTGCCGGTGCTCTGCGCCGCAATCCTGTCGACCGAGCCGCTGCACGTGTCCAACGTGCCGGGACTGCGCGATGTCGACACCACGGCGAAGCTGCTGCGGCGGATGGGCGCGACAGTGACGGAGCAAGGCGCACATGCACTGATGCTCGACTGCGGCAAACTCGACAACCTGGAAGCGCCGTACGAGCTGGTACGCACGATGCGCGCATCGATCCTCGTGCTCGGACCGATGGTCGCGCGCTTCGGGCGGGCGCGGGTGTCGCTTCCGGGCGGCTGCGCGATCGGGCAGCGTCCGGTCGACCTGCATATCAAGGGGCTGCAGGCGCTCGGGGCCGAGATCACGATCGAGCACGGCTACATCGAGGCCCGCGCGCCGCGGTTGAAGGGGGCGCAGATCTTCATGGACCTCGTCTCGGTGACCGGCACCGAGAACCTGATGATGGCTGCGACGCTTGCGCACGGTACGACCGTGATCGAGAACGCCGCACGCGAACCCGAAGTGGCCGAACTCGCGCATTGCCTGAATGCGATGGGCGCGCGGATCACCGGCGCGGGCGAGAGCGCGATCACGATCGAAGGCGTCGAACGTCTGCACCGCGCCGAGTGGCGGATCATGCCCGACCGTATCGAGACCGGTACTTTTCTCGCGGCTGCCGCGGCGACACGCGGCGAGGTGCTCGTGCGCGGCGCGTGTCCGGCGCATCTGGCCGCCGTACTCGACAAGTTGCGCGAGGCCGGCGCACGGATCGAGACCGGCAGCGACACGATCTCGCTCGTGATGCCCGACCGGCCGCGCGCGGTCAGCGTGCGTACCGCGCCCTACCCGGGGTTCGCCACCGACATGCAGGCGCAGTTGATGGCGCTCGATTGCGTTGCCGAGGGCACCTCGACGATCGTCGAGACGATCTTCGAGAACCGCTTCATGCATGCGCTCGAGATGAAACGCATGGGCGCGCAGATCGAGATCGACGGCAATACGGCGATCGTCCACGGCGTGCCCGTGCTGGACGGGGCGGGCGTGATGGCAACCGATCTGCGTGCCTCGGCGAGCCTGATCATCGCGGCACTCGCGGCGCGCGGCGAGACCTCGATCGACCGCATCTATCACCTCGATCGCGGCTACGAGGCGATCGAGCGCAAGCTGTCGGGGCTCGGCGCGAAGATCCGGCGCGCGGCCTGACGGGTCGATCCCCACTTGCGCTGCCCCGGCGCAGCCAACCTGTGACGATCGCGGCGTGCGGCTGCATTGTTTGTAAACTAGCGCGCTTTGTCGTGCCCCACTGCCTACCCTGCCCATCGACCGCTTGTCCGTGCTCCGCCAGTGACTTCCTCGCCGATCATCACCATCGCGCTCTCCAAAGGGCGCATCTACGACGACACGCTGCCCCTGCTCGCGCAGGCGGGCCTGGTGCCCACGCTCGACCCCGAGCGTTCGCGCAAGTTGATCGTGCCGACCAATCGCGCCGACGTGCGCCTGGTGATCGTGCGCGCCACCGACGTGCCGACCTATGTACAGTTCGGCGGCGCGGACCTCGGGGTGGCGGGCAAGGACGTGCTCGACGAGCACGGTGGCGGCGGGCTCTATCAGCCGGTGGACCTCGACATCGCGCGCTGCCGGATGGTCGTGGCCGCGCGTGACGACTTCGACTACGCCGCGGCGGTCGCGCAACGCCGCCGGCTACGGGCGGCGACCAAGTTCGAGCGCACTGCGCGCGAGCATTTCGCCGCCAAGGGGCTGCATGTCGACGTGATCAAGCTATACGGCTCGATGGAACTCGCGCCCTTGACCGGGCTTGCCGACGTGATCGTCGATCTGGTCGACACCGGCAACACGCTCAAGGCCAATCATCTGGTCGCGGTGGAGGAGATCTCGCGCGTGAGCGCGCGCCTGATCGTCAACCCCGCCGCATTGCGCTTGAAGCGCGCACTGCTGCGTCCGTTGATCGACACCCTCGCGCAGGCAGCCGAGACTGCGCGCGCACGGCGGATGGTCGCTGAACATGGCTAGACCTGCGCCGGCGGCGCGGCCCCGTGCCGGTGCCACGCTGCGCGTGCTCGACAGTGCGGCAGCGGGCTTCGACCGGGCGCTCGC
>JACMMK010000356.1 GCA_014379045.1 Burkholderiales bacterium | reverse complement strand
CTCCGACAGAATCATCTCGAGCGAACTCAGCGTGAAATCGCAGCGCATCGCCGCGGCTTCGAACAGTCGGCCGAGCCAGGGTCGGTCGACGACCCACCCGTCGCTGTACGCCGTACGCCCACGCAATAGCTCGTTCAGTTTGCCGGCAACCTCGAACACCGGACGACCGTGAGCAAGCAGCGTACTGCGCGATATCCCGTGTAGCGCTTCTGCGTCGGCATCCCAGTGGGTCCAGTCGCGCACCGGCAGCACGAGCGAACAGTATTTTCGTCCGTCGTCGAGCACCACACCGACCTCGATCGGATAGCTGTCGGACCCGAAACCGGAGGCTTCGATGTCGACGATGATCGGCGGGCGCAGAGACGTTCGCATTTGTCGCGCACGATAGCGTGCCGCGCTCGATCAGGAAAGGCCTGCACGGCGTTGATGCCGTGTCGCAAAGCGGAACCCGGTGTCTTGACAGTCAAGCGTGCGCTGATGATACTTGCCCATGTTAACGTTATCACCGTGGCTGACGCTGATGCCGGAATCGCATCCGGTTAGCGCGGTGCGCGCTACACGCCTTCAGCCTCCCTGACCCGAACGCTCACCTTAGCCCACGCCCATGACTCTCCCCACGCCACACACCGTCGAATACGTGCTCTACGTTCAGCCTGGCTGAAGCAGTTGCCTGAGGACGAAAGAGTTTCTTTCGCACCATCGCATCGCGCACCGGGTCGCAGACGTCCAGCGCAGCCCCGAGGACATGCAGTCTCTGCTGGCGCTTGGAGTACGCAACGTGCCGGTCCTCGCGCGGGGCACCGAATACGTGTTCGGCCAGCAGATCGCAGATGTCGCGCGGTTCGTCGGGATCGAGGCCGCCGCCCCGGTGCCTCTCGAACCCTCCGTGCTGATCGCGCGCTGGATCACGATTCTGCACAGCGCACAGCGCATCTGCCGCCAGCTTCCCGCGGACGCGCTGGCGCGTCCGGCGACCGACGCGCGACCGGGCACGCTCGGTGATCTCGCCTGGCATGTGTTTCGGATCGGTGATGCCTTCGTCGAGTGCGCCGAAGGTCGCGTCCGCGATTGGGTGACGGTGTCGATGGAGCCGCCGCCCGGTGGCGTGACCGACCCGACGGCACTTTGCGACTACGGCGACACGGTGATCGCGCGCCTCGAGCAGTGGTGGCAATCGCTCGACGTCGATTCGCGGATGGGTCGAGGGCCGGTGGCGACGTTTCAGGGCGATGTCAGCCTGCACATGTTTCTCGAGCGCCAGACCTGGCATAGCGCGCAGCACACCCGCCAGCTTGCCGACGTGGTCGAGCGGCGCGGGGTGCAGCCTGCCTGGCCGAATCGTGATTCCGAACTCGCTGGCCTGCCGTTGCCCAAGGCGGTCTGGAACTGAGCAACGCGGCGCTCGAGCGAACCCGACTCTTCGCAATCCCGGCCCGGCTCACCCGAGCCCCCGCGCCGAGCCGCGCACCAAAGCAATTCGACGCCTGCCCGAGCAGGCGCAACCGCGAGCACCCCATGGAGGAGTCGATGAAGCTACTGGTTTTCGCTGCCGCGTTCGGGGCAATCGGCGTCGGGGTTCCCGCCGCGGCGCAGACGTATCCCGACCGCCCGGTGCGGTTGATTGCGCCGTTCGCACCCGGGGGTTCGACCGATACCGTCGCACGCATTCTCGCCGCGCGCCTGACCGAGCAATTGGGGCAGAGCGTCATCGTCGACAATCGAGCCGGCGCGGGCGGCACCATCGGTGCGCATCTGGTCGCGCGCGCCGTACCCGACGGCTACACGCTGCTGGTCGGTGACTTCGGGCCGAATGTCGTGGCCGGCGCATTGTTCAGCCAGTTGCCCTACGATCCGGTGAAGAGCTTCACGCACATTTCCCTGGCGGTCACCTTCCCGCTGGTGCTGGTGACTCCGGTGTCTTCCTCGATCGGCAGCGTCAAGGACTACATCGACCGCGCACGTGCCAAACCCGCGACCGTGCGCTACGGCAGCGCCGGTGTCGGCACCTCGCCGCATGTGTTCATGGAGCTGTTCCAGTTCATGGCGAAGGCGCCGACGGTGCACGTGCCCTACAAGGGCGGCGCGCCTGCCGTCGTCGGCGTGATGGGCGGTGAGGTCGACAGCGCGTTGGTCGCGGTGTCGTCCGCGATAGCGCAGTTGAGTTCAGGACGGTTGCGCGCGCTCGCGGTGACCAGCGCCGCGCCGAGTGCCCGGCTGCCGGGCGTGCCGGCGGTGTCG
>JACMMK010000037.1 GCA_014379045.1 Burkholderiales bacterium | reverse complement strand
GCCCGAGCGAGGCGACGAGCAGCGCGCGTGCGACTCCAAGGCCTGGCCGCCTCACCCTCTCCCTCCGCCCCGACACCCTATGGATGCTGGATTCGCCCTGCTGCTGCTCGAAGCGGCGTTCGCCCTGGCGCTGCTTGCATTCATCGTCTGGTGGACCTGGCCGAAAAAGTGATTCGACCGCAGCTGCGGGTTCGGTCGCGCATCGAAAGCCCGTTCGCGGCTGCGCAGTTCGATCAGGCGTTCAGTGCAACACCCTGGGTACCGACAGCGTGAACTCGGGGATCGTGGCGTCGAAGTGCGTGCCGTCCTCGGCCAGCATCTGGTAGGACCCTCGCATCGTGCCGACCGAGGTCGCGAGCGCGGTCCCGCTCGTGTATTCGAAGGTCTGCGCGGGGTCGAGCCTCGGCTGCTCGCCGACGACCCCCGGTCCGCGCACCTCCTGCACCTGATTGTTCGCGTCGGTGATGATCCAGTGGCGCGACAGCAGCTGCGCCGGCATGCCGCCGCTGTTCGTGATGGTGATCGTGTAGGCGAACACGAACCGCGACGCGGATTCGTCCGACTGCTCGGGGATGAAAACGGTCCGTACTGCAACGGTGATGTCGTAATTGGTCTTCAAGACGATCGGTATCCTGTGACTGCCTGTGCGTTGGTCGTGGCGCGGGGTGCGAGGGCTCGGATGAACGTGCCGATGGTGTCGGCTAAACTAGTGGATGCGGCGTCCGCCACGGCGGTCATCGACCCATTCACCACAGACGACGCACGCAGGCTCGACCCGTGCAACGTTTCCCGGGTCTCCTTCAACGCCTCGACGCGTCGCGTGTCGCCCCCGCCAACCTCACTCACCTCGATAGACGACCCATGCATGTGATCGCTCCGAGCATACTTTCCGCCGACTTCGCCCGCTTGGGCGACGAAGTCGAGCGTGTTCTGGCGGCCGGAGCCGATTGGATCCATTTCGACGTGATGGACAACCATTACGTGCCCAATCTGACGATCGGTCCGCTGGTCTGCGAAGCGATCAGGCCGCTCACCCGCGCGCCGATCGACGTGCACCTGATGGTGACGCCGGTCGACAGGATCGTACCCGATTTCGCCCGCGCGGGTGCCACCTCGATCTCGTTCCACCCCGAGGCGTCGGACCATGTCGACCGCACGATCGACCTGATCCGCGACCATGGTTGCGAGGTGGGTCTGGTGTTCAATCCGGCCGCGTCGCTCGATGCGTTGGACTATGTCTTGCACAAGATCGATCTCGTGTTGATCATGTCGGTGAATCCGGGTTTTGGCGGCCAGGCGTTCAACCCGGCGGTGCTCCCGAAAGTGCGTGCGGCGCGCGAGCGGATCGCGCGCAGCGGCCGCGCGATTCGTCTCGAGGTCGACGGCGGCGTCAAGGTCGACAACATCGCGCAGATCGCGCGCGCCGGCGCCGATACCTTCGTTGCCGGCTCGGCGATCTTCGGCGCCGACGATTATGCGAAGGTGATCGCGTCGATGCGCGCGGAGCTGGCGTCGATCGACCCGTCGGATCCGTCGTCGTATCCGGTCTCGCAGCCGTCGTGATCCGCGCACGCGCGGTATTGATCGATCTCGACGGCACGATGGTCGATAGCGTACCGGGCCTCTCCGAAGCGGCGCGCAGGATGATGCTCGAACTCGGCCTGCCGCCGCTGCCGCAGTCGCAGGTCGAGAAATATGTCGGGAAAGGCATCGGCAAACTGGTCGAGCGGGTGCTTGCCGGGCAGCTCGATGCGACGCCGGGCAGCGCAGCCGATGCGGCCGCGTTCGCGCGTGCGCTCGAGATCTACGAGCGCCACTACCTCGATACCGTCGCCTGGAACTGCGACATCTACCCCGGCGTGATCGACGGACTCGATGCGTTCGTCGGACGCGGGCTTCCGCTGGGGTGTGTCACCAACAAGTCACTGCGCTTCGCCAAGGTGCTGCTCGCGCGGATGGAACTCGATCGCTATTTTCCCGTGCTTGTCGCCGGCGACACGTTGCCGGTGAAGAAGCCCGATCCGGGGCCGTTGCTGCATGCGGCGAAAATGATCGGCGTCGATCCGGTGACGATGGTGATGATCGGCGACTCGGCCAACGACGTGCTCGCCGCGCGTCGCGCAGGGTGTCCGGTGATCTGCGTGAGCTACGGCTACCGGGAAGGTGCCGACCTCCCCAGCCTGAAAGCCGATGCTATAGTCGATCGCCTGATCGACGCGGAACGGTTGATCGGCGCCGCGTGAGCCGCGGCGCCGTCGCTGGTTGCCGACTCGAGAGGCTCGTGTCTCGGACCAAGATGACTCGGACCCGTCGCAGCATCTCCGCCGATCGCTACCGCCACCCAGCGCTGCGCTCTGCGCAACGCATCGGGTCCGGAACCGTGCGCAGGCACGGTGTGACGGAACGTGGGTCGCTTCGAACTTTCATCCGCCTGTCGCCTCTTGCGGCAATTCCGTGAGTAAAGTCGGCTTCTTCGTACCCCGCCGCTCCGCGCGTTCGCTGCAGGCGAGTGCGGTGTTACGCTGGCGTCGCGCCGACGATTGACGCTGCCGGACTGTGCGCATCGGCGCAGGCCCGCGTGGATTTCCCGATCGCGTTCGGGCCGCGCCACGCGACGGCGCGGGCGGACGCAATGCTCACGGAGAGAACGATGAACGAGTTGGAATTCAATCGATTGGCAGCCGAGGGCTACAACCGGATTCCGCTGTATCTCGAGACCTTCGCCGATCTCGACACGCCGCTGTCGGTGTATCTGAAACTCGCCGACGCACCGTACAGCTACCTGCTCGAATCGGTACAGGGTGGCGAGCGCTTTGGACGCTATTCGGTAATCGGTCTGCCGGCCGACGACCGACTCGAGATCACCGGCCATCTGTGCCGCGACTTCAGCGGAAAGATGCTGCGCCAGCAAGTGGACGCCGACGATCCGCTCGAGTTCGTGAAGAGCTATCTGGCGCGTCTAAAGGTGGCACCCGAACCCGCGTTGCCGCGCTTCTGCGGCGGACTGGTCGGCTATTTCGGCTACGACACCGTGCGCTATGTCGAAAAGCGTCTGGCGGCGACGGTGAAGGAAGACCCCATCGGGACGCCGGACATCCTGCTGCTGCTGTCCGACGCGATCGCGGTGTTCGACAATCTTCGCGGCAAGATCTTCCTGATCGTGCATGTCGACCCCCGTGGCGACAGCGCGTATGCGCGCGCTCAGCAGCGCCTTGCCGAGCTGCTCGCGGCGTTGCGCAAGCCGATCGCGATTCCCGAAGCCATCGCGCATGCGCCCACCCGCGCCGCGTCGGAGTTCAGCGAGGACGCGTTCGTCGAAGTGGTCGAACGCGCGAAACGGTACATCGTCGACGGCGATGTGATGCAGGTCGTGCTGTCGCAGCGCACGAGTCAACCGTTCCCTGCCGCACCGTTGTCGCTGTATCGCGCGCTGCGCGCGACCAATCCCTCGCCGTACATGTTCCTGTTCAACTTTGGCGACTTCCATGTGGTCGGCGCGTCGCCCGAGATTCTGGTGCGACTCGAAGGCGGGCAGGTCACGCTGCGGCCGATCGCCGGCACGCGTCCGCGGGGTGAGACGCGTGAACGCGACGAAGCACTGGCGACCGAACTGCTCGCCGATCCGAAGGAACGCGCCGAGCATGTGATGCTGGTCGATCTCGGCCGCAACGACGTCGGGCGCGTAGCGCAGACCGGCAGCGTGCGCCTGACCGAGAACATGGCGATCGAACGCTATTCGCATGTGATGCACATCGTGTCGAATGTCGAAGGGTTGCTGCGGCCGAACTTCGATGCGTTCTCGGTGTTGCGGGCGAGTTTTCCCGCGGGGACGCTGTCGGGCGCGCCGAAGGTGCGCGCGATGCAGATCATCGACGAACTCGAGCCGACCAAGCGCGGCATCTACGGCGGCGCGGTCGGCTATCTCGGCTTCCACGGCGACATGGATCTGGCGATCGCCATCCGCACTGCAGTGCTGAAGGACGACATGTTGTTCGTGCAGGCCGGCGCCGGCATCGTTGCCGATTCCGACCCGGCAAGCGAATGGCGCGAGACACAGAGCAAGGCGCGCGCGGTATTGCGCGCAGCCGAAATGGCGCTGGCCGGGCTGGATAGCGAAGTGCCGGGCACTCATTTGCAGTAGGGCGCGCCGGCGCACGCCGCGCGCGCCAGGCAGGCAACCGCGGGGTTCAGGAAACCGGGGCGGTCACGCGGGTGCAGCCGAGCACTGAGTCGTCAGGTCGTGTCACAGCGAACGCGTGTTGAAGGTGTCGCACGCCTTCACCGACCCGTTCTCGAAACCGATTTTGAACCAGCGTACGCGCTGCTCGGACGAACCGTGCGTGAACGAATCCGGCACGATCTGGCCGCGCGTCTGCTTCTGCAGCCGATCGTCGCCGATGGCTGCTGCGGCGCGCAGTGCCTGTTCGATGTCGCCGCGATCGAGAAAGCTTTTCATCTCCTCGGCGGTACGCGCCCAGACGCCGGCGTAGCAGTCGGCCTGCAATTCCATCCGCACCGATAACGCGTTTGCGTCCTTCTCGCTAGAACGGCGCCGGAGCTCGTCGACCTTGCCCGCCGTGCCGAGCAGGTTCTGCACGTGGTGCCCCACCTCGTGCGCGATCACATACGCCTGCGCGAATTCTCCCGGAGCGCCGAACTTGGTGCGCAAGGCTTCGTTGAACGAGAGATCGATGTAGACGCTGCGGTCGGCCGGGCAATAAAACGGGCCCATGGCCGACTGCCCGACACCGCACGCCGTCTGCGTCGCGCCGCTGAACAGGACGAGCGTCGGCTCCTGATACTTGGCGCCGCCGGCGCGGAAGATCGCACCCCAGGCATCCTCGGTGCGCGCGAGCACGCGCCGTACGAAGCGGCTCGGTTCGTCGTCGATCGGCGCGGTCTGGGGCGATTGTTGACTGACGCTGGGCGACCCACCGCCGGTCAGCAGAGACAGGATCGTCGCCGGATCGGCGCCCATCAGGAACGCGACGAAGGCGATCGCCACCGAGCCGATGCCGATGCCGCGACCCATCCCGCCGAGGCCTCTTGCCCCGCGTCGGTCTTCGACGTTGCTGCTCTGACGTTCGTCTTCGAGACGCATTGCAGCCTCCGGGTTTGGGTTGTTGTCGCGCGAATCAGAGCGCAAACACAGTGCCCGGGCGCACGGTGCGTCTGCCGCAATGCCCCGGATTGCGCCGCACCAAACGATTGGTCTGGCCGACCGGTTATCATTCAAAGTGAGCTTCGCCTTGCTCGCTTTATTCCTGTCAGCCTGATCCATTACGCCGTTGCCGCCGCCATGCTGCTGATGATCGACAATTACGACTCGTTCACCTACAACCTCGTCCAGTATTTCGGCGAGCTCGAGCAGCAGGTCGAGGTGTTCCGCAACGACGAGATCACGATCGAAAAGATCGAGGCGCTGCGGCCGAAACATCTGGTGATCTCGCCCGGTCCGTGTACGCCGAACGAAGCCGGGGTGTCGATCGCGGCGATCCAGCACTTCGCCGGCAAGATTCCGATCCTCGGTGTGTGCCTGGGCCATCAAGCGATCGGGCAGGCGTTCGGGGGCAAGGTCGTGCACGCGAAACACGTGATGCATGGCAAGACCTCGGCGATCCAGCATGAGGGGGCGGGGGTGTTCCAGCGTCTGCCGAACCCGTTCCTCGCGACGCGCTACCACTCGCTCGTGCTCGAGCGCCAGACGCTGCCCGACACGCTCGAGGTGACCGCGGTCAGCGAGGACGGCGAGATCATGGGGGTGCGCCACCGCACGCTGCCGGTCGAGGGCGTGCAGTTTCACCCCGAGTCGATCCTGACCGAGCGCGGGCATTCGCTGCTCGCCAATTTCCTGATGGCCGGCAGTTGAGCTGCGGGTCATCCTTCGCGTCGCCTCTGCCGATGCATCGCCCGAGTCGGTCGCGATGACTTACGCCGACGCCTTGAACACCCTGATCGACGGGCGCGATCTCGAACGCGAGCAGATGGCGGGCTTGATGCGCCAGGTCATGCTCGGCGAACTGACTGGCGCGCAGATCGCGGGGCTGATCGTCGCCCTGCGCGCGAAGGGCGAGAGCGTCGCCGAGGTGGCCGGGGCGGCGTCGGTGATGCGCGAGCTGGCAACGCGCGTCGACGTAGCGGGCGTCGAGCACCTGGTCGACACCTGCGGCACCGGCGGCGACGCGCAGCACACGTTC
>JACMMK010000355.1 GCA_014379045.1 Burkholderiales bacterium | reverse complement strand
GTCGTGCGCAAGGATGCGCTGGCGAAGATCCGCGGCGAGGCGCGCTATGTCGACGACTATCGGTATCCGGGTATGTGGTTCGGCGCGACCGTGCGTACCCGGTCGCCCGGCGGCACGGTCGAGCGGGTCGAATTCGGCCCCGGCATCGACTGGTCGCAGTTCGTCGTTGTCACTGCAGCCGACATCGCGGGAAAGAACAGCACCGGTCTGATCGATGGCGATCAGCCGGTGCTGGTCGAGCGCACGTTCCGCCATGCAGCCGAGCCGGTGCTGCTCCTCGCGCATCCCGAGCGGTCTACGCTGCGCGCTGCGCTCGATGCGATCGTGATCCACGAGCGGGCGAACCCCGAGCCGGTGTTCGACATCGACGAGGCGCTTGGGCTCCGCGCCGAACTGTTTCCCGGCAACGTATATCGCGACTACCTGATGGCGCGCGGGGACCTCGCGCTCGGCGCGGCGCAGGCCGACATCGTGTTCGACGGACGTTTCGAGACCGGGTCGCAGGAGCATGTCTACATCGAGCCACAGGGGATGATCGCCCAGATCGACGCGGCGGGCGTGCTGGTGATCGAAGGCTCGATGCAGTGCCCGTACTACGTGCTCGATACCGTGACCGCCGTCACCGCACGCAATGCCGGCGCGGTACGCATCGTCCACCGCACCACCGGCGGCGGGTTCGGCGGCAAGGAAGAGTATCCATCGCACATCGCTGCGCACGCCGCGCTGTTGTCGCTGAAAGCGGGCGGGCGCGCGGTCAAGCTGATCTACGACCGCGCCGAGGACATGCTGGCGACGCCCAAGCGCCATCCATCGCGCACGCGCGTGCGCCTGGGCGCGCGGCACGACGGGCGTCTGACATTCCTCGACATCGACTTCGCGCTCGACGCGGGCGCTTACGCAACCTTGTCCCCGGTCGTGCTCTCGCGCGGAGTCATTCACGCGCCGGGGCCGTATGCGTGCGCGCATGCGCGCGTACGCGGGCGTGCGGTGGCCACCAACCATCCGCCCAACGGCGCGTTTCGCGGCTTCGGCGCCCCGCAGAGCATCTTCGCCATCGAGCAGGCGATGGACGGTCTCGCGCGTGCGGCAGGGATGTCGCCGCTCGATCTGCGCCGCTTGAACATGCTGCGTCCGGGCGATCGGTCGGTGCCCGGCCAGTCGATCGACGACACGACCGACTTCGACGCCGTGCTCGATCGGGCGCTGGGCGACAGCGACTACATCGCCCGGCGCGCGCATCACACGGCGTTCAACGCGGCGAACGCGCAGGCAGGCAGGCCCGTTCGCCGCGGGATCGGTCTGTCGACGTTCCACCACGGTGCCGGGTTTACCGGCAACGGCGAAGTCATGCTCGCCTCCGAGGCGAGCGTGCGCGCGGATCGGGACGGCCGCGTCGAAGTCGTCGCCTCGAGCAGCGAGATGGGCCAGGGCAACACCACCACGCTGTGCCAGATCGTCGCCGATGCGCTCGTGCTGCCGCTCGACCGTGTGAGCCAGGCGGTGGTCGACACTCACGACGTGCCGAACTCGGGGCCGACGGTCGCCTCGCGCACGTGCATGGTGGTCGGCGCGATCGTGGAACAGGCCGCGCGACGCCTGCGCGCCGCGTTGATCGAGCACGGCGGGCCGATCGCCGGCGACGATCCGCAGGCGTTCAGCGCGGCCTGCGCGCGCTACCTCGACGCGCATCCGAAGCTAGAAGCACATGCGCGCTACGAGCCGCCGGAAAACGTGCAATGGGACGAGCAGGCGTTCCTCGGCTCGCCTTATGCGAGCTACGCCTGGGCCGCCCACGTCGCCGAAGTGGAAGTCGACCTCGACACGTTCGAGGTGACCCTGCTCGATTTCACCGCGACGCAGGAAGTGGGCAAGGTGATCAACCCGACGATCGCCGCAGGGCAGGTACAGGGCGGCGTGGCGCAGGCGATCGGCTTCGCGTTGTTCGAGAAAGTGATGTGGAACGCGAACGGGACGATGGCGAACAACCGCCTGACGAACTACATCATTCCGACCAGCGCCGATATGCCGGCGATTCGTGTGGCGTTTCTCGACCAGCCTGGCGGCGCCGGCGCGGCCGGCGCGAAAGGCCTCGGCGAGTTGCCGATGGATGGGCCGGCGCCGGCGATCGTCAGCGCGATCAACTTCGCGCTCGACACGCGCATCGCACGCGTGCCGGTGCTGCCGGAAGACATCATGCGGGCGCTGCCGGCATGACACTCGCATTCGTCCTGAACGGCCATGCGGTGGAGCTCGACATATCCGTCGGCGATGCGCGCGCCGATGTCGGTGTCGGTTCCGCTGACGATACACGCAGTCGCATGCCGGTCGCGCCGACGATGCGACTGCTCGACTTGCTGCGCGAGGGGTATGGGCTGACCGGCACCAAGGAAGGGTGTGGCGAAGGCGAATGCGGCGCATGCGCGGTGCTGATCGATGGTGTGCTGGTGAACAGCTGTCTGGTGATGGTCGGACAACTGCACGGCTTCACGGTGACGAGCATCGAAGGGCTGCCCGAGTCCGATCCGCTGGTGGCGAGCTTCGCGCGCTGCGGTGCCACGCAGTGCGGTATCTGCATCCCCGGCATGGTGCTGGCCGCGCGTGCGCTGCTCGATCGTTGCCCGGAGCCGTCGCTCGACACGGTGCGCGACGCGCTCGCCGGCAACCTGTGCCGCTGTACCGGCTACACCCGAATCTACGCGGCGGTACTCGACGCGGCGCAGACGGCAGGCGCGCCGACCAGTCGCAACACGAAATGAACGACGCGGACGCGGTCGCGCGCTGGCATCGACCGGTCGATCTCGCCGAGGCGCTGGCGATCAAGGATCGCTGGCGGGCACACGTGCGGCCGATCGCCGGGTGCACCGATCTGATGGTCGAGCGGAACGGTGCGACGACGCCAGTGCCTGCGTGTCTCGATCTGTCGACCTTGCCCGAGTTGCAGCAGATCACCGTCGATGCCGACGGAGTGACGATCGGCGCGGCGGTGAGCTGCACGCGCATCGCGGCGCATCCGGTGATCGGCGGCCGCCTGCCGATGCTGGTGCAGTCGACGCGGTGTACCGGCTCGATCGCGATCCAGAACCGGGCGACGCTCGGTGGCAACATCATGAACGGCTCGCCTGCGGCCGACAATCCGCCGGTGCTGCTCGCCTATGGCGCGCGCATCACGCTGGCAAGCGTGCGCGGCAGCCGCACGCTGGATTACAACGCGTTCCACACCGGCTACCGGCAGACTGTTGCGCAGGACGACGAGTTGCTGACCGCGATCATGCTGCCGTTTCCCGCGCGCGATGCGCTGCAATTCCATCGCAAGGTCGGCACGCGCCGCGCGCAGGCGATCAGCAAGGTAGCGCTCGCGGCGGTCATCTCTTGCGAGTCGGGGCCGGATGCCGACGCTGCCCGGATCACGCGTGCGCGCTTCGGCTTTGCGAGTCTGGCGCCGACACCGTTGCTCGCACGCGCACTCGCGCAGGCGGTGACCGGCAAGCGGCGCGGTGAGTGCGCAGCAGCGGTCGTCGCCGCGCTCGCATCCGACCTCCAGCCGATCGACGACATCCGCTCGAGCGCCGAGTACCGGCGCCGCGTCGCGACCAACCTGGTGTTCGCTGCCCTCGACGCGCGCTGATCACGCGGGCTTGCGTCCGCAACGCTTCGTCGGCGACGCCTGCCTCCTGCCTCCTGCCTCCTGCCTCCTGCCTCCGGCGGGTCGGCTGCCGAGGCGCAGCTGTGCGCCGCACAGGTGCGCGCGCGTAATCGCCTGCGACCTTTGGGTGCGTCCCCATCCGGCAATGCGCGTCGCATCAATGCCGCCACGACGGGTAGATGCGGCGTCCACCCGTGGCAGGTCGAATGGCACGCTTGTTGCTGCCGATCGACGACAACGAATTGGTATACCAGATGGGATGCCAATTCGATTCGCTTCCGCAAAACCAGCGCGCCTGCTTCTCACCGGATCGGAGAACTCATGAATCGACGTCGCTTCATCCAGTCGGTCGCCGCCAGCGGCGGCGCCTCGTCCTTGACCGCCGTGCCGTCCGCAGCGTTCGCCCAGGATGCCAAGCGCGAGACGCTCGTCGTCGCCAACGAGTTCGGCCCGAACACCATGGACATTCACGGCGTCGGCGCCAATCGGCCCGCGTACGGCGTTGCGGTAAACGCCTACGATCGATTGATGACGTTCGGGCGGAAGAAGCTGGCCGACGGCACCGTCTCCTACGACTACAGCAAACTCGAGCCCGAACTCGCCGAGAGCTGGCAGATGGCGAAGGACGGCCAGTCGGTCACCTTCAGGCTGCGCAAGGACGCGACGTTCCACGACGGCACGCCGGTCACGGCACGCGATGTCAAATGGTCGTACGACCGCGCGCTGGGAATGGGCGGGTTTCCGCAGTTCCAGATGCGCGCGGGCTCGCTGAACGAACCGAAGCAGTTCGTCGTGGTAGACGATTTCACGTTCCGCGTCGATCTCGACCAACGCGACCGGTTGGCGATGCCGAACATGGCGGTGCCGGTGCCTTCGATCTACAACTCGGCGCTCGCACGCAAGAATGCGACGGCCGACGACCCGTGGGCCGCCACGTGGTTGCGCAACAACACCGCCGGTGGCGGTGCGTTCCGGGTCGAGACGTGGCGTGCCGGGCAGGAACTGATCTACGCCCGCTTCGACAAGTGGAAGAGCGGCCCGCTGCCCAGGATCAGGCGTGTCGTGCAGCGTGAAGTGCCGTCGGCGGGCAACCGCCGTGCGCTGCTCTCACGCGGCGACATCGACATGACCTACGAGCTGCCGCCGAAGGATTTCCTCGAGATGTCCAAGGAGGCCGGGCCGGTGCGCGTCGTGTCGACGCCGGTCGAGAACGCGCTGTTCTATATCGGCATGAACAGCGCGCGCCCGCCGTTCAACAACCCGCTGGTGCGCCAGGCGGTCGCCTACGCGCTGCCTTACGACAGGATGAACGACCTCGCGTTCTGGGGTCGCGGCATTCCGATGTGGGGCGCGAAGTCGAACACGCCGAACGCGGCCGAGTGGCCGCAGGCGCACGGGTACAACACCAACATTCCGCGTGCGCGCGAACTGATGAAACAGGCGGGGGTGCCTGAGGGTTTCGAGACGACGCTGTCGTTCGATCTGGGGGGCGCGACGATCGGCGAGCCGGCGTCGATACTCGTGCAGGAGTCGCTCGCGCTGATCGGCATCAAGACGGCTATCAACAAGGTGCCGGGTGCGAACTGGCGCGCGGCGTTGCTGAAGAAGGACATGCCGCTGATCCTGAACCGCTTCGGCGGCTGGCTGAACTTTCCTGAATACTTCTTCTACTGGTGCTACCACGGCCAGAACGCGGTGTTCAACACGATGAGCTACCAGAACCCGGCGATGGACAAGCTGATCGCCGCGGCGCGCTTCGAGACCGACCGCAAGCGCTAC
>JACMMK010000354.1 GCA_014379045.1 Burkholderiales bacterium | reverse complement strand
TGATCGACAACCGTGCCGGCGCAGGCGGGGCGATCGGCGCCGACCTCGCGGCGCGCGCGCCGGCCGACGGCTATACGATGTTCCTCGCCGGCGTCGCGACGCACGGCATCAACCCCGCGCTCGGCGGCAAGCTGTCCTACGACCCGGTGCGCGACTTCGCCCCGGTGAGCCTGCTCGCGATCTCGCCGCTGATCCTCGTCGTGCATCCGTCGCTGCCGGTGAAATCGGTGAAGGACCTGATCGCGCTCGCGCGCACTCGGCCCGGTCGACTCAACTATGCCTCGAACGGGCGCGCGAGTTCTTCGCACATGGCCGCAGAGCTGTTCGCCTCGCTCGCCCAGGTGAAGATCGAGCATGTGCCGTACAAGGGGCTCGCCCCGGCACTGACCGACCTGCTCGGCGGACGCGTCGAGCTGATGTTCAGCAGCGTGGTGGCGATCATGCCGCACGTGACCGCCGGCAAGCTGCGCGGCATCGCCACGACCGGGTCGACCCGCTCGGCGGTGACGCCTGCGCTGCCCACCGTCGCCGAAGCGGGCGTCTCCGGCTACGAGACCGCGTCGTGGTACGGCGTGGTGGTGCCCGCGGGCACTCCCGACGCCGTGATCGAACGGCTCGCCGGCGAGTTCGCACGCATCATCCGCCTGCCGTCGATGCGTGAGCAGTTGCTCGCAGATGGCGCGACGCCGGTCGGGGGTACGCCACAGGCCTTCGCCACGCATATCCGCGGCGAGCTCACGCGCTGGGAGAGGCTGGTGCGCGAGGCGAAAATCCAGAGCGGTGACTAGCGGAAGCCGTGCGCACGCGCCGGCGCATCCGCTCGATGAACGGCAGCAACTCGACGTTCGACGCGCGCGACACCTGGGAATGTCGGCACATCGATTGCTTGATGAGGTGGCGATGAGATCGACCATTCAATTCCAGTCGCCCCTGCGTGTGCAGCGGCCGCGACGAGCACCCGTATCGACGTTGCCAAGCGCGGCGCGGGCGGCGCTCTTTGCGTTAACGCTCGTCGTCGCATACTCGCCGCCGTTCGCCGGACGATCGATCGCGCAAACGGCTCCGCCGGCGCCGCTGTCGGACTGGAAACCGACGAAACCGATCCGCTGGATCGTGCCATTCGCACCCGGCGGGGCTGCCGACATCGTGTCGCGCGTGATCACCCAGCGCGCAGCCGAGATTCTCGGCACGTCGATCATCGTCGACAACCGCGGCGGCGCATCGGGGATCATCGGCGCGGACGCCGGTGCCAAGGCGCCTGCCGACGGTTACACCGTCACCCTCGGCGGGCTGTCGAGCCATGTCCTCAACTTCTATCTGTTCGACAAGCTGCCGTACGATCCGCGCGAGCAGACGCATGTCGCGTTGCTCACCCTCGTGCCGAACGTGTTCGCGGTGCATCCGTCGCTGCCGGTGAAGAACCTGAAGGAGTACCTCGCGCTCGCGCGCGCACGGCCGGGCGAGCTCACCTATGCCTCGTCCGGCGTCGGGTCGTCGCAGCATCTGAATGCCGTGGTGCTGCAGCAGCTGACCGGCGTCACGTTGACGCACGTTCCCTACCGCAGCGGCGCACCGGCCATCGGTGACCTGCTCGGCGGTCAGGTGATGTCGATGTTCGTAACGATTCCCTCGGGCGCGCCGCACATGCGCGCCGGTCGGTTGCGCGCGATCGGCATCGCGTCGGGGACACGCTCGACCGCGCTGCCCGATGTCGCCTCGATCGGCGAGACGGTCAAGGGTTACGACATGACCACCTGGTATTCGCTGCATGCGCCGCCGAAGACGCCGCCCGAGATCGTCGCGCGGCTGAACGTCGCAGTTAACGGCGCGCTCGCCGACCCGGAGGTGCGCCGGCGCCTGACCGACGACGGCGCGATCCTGAAGCCGATGTCGCCGGATCAGTTCGGCGCGTTCTTCCGCAGCGAGTTCGAGCGCTGGGGCCCGGTGATCCGCAAGTCGGGGATCAAGTCCGAAGGGTCGTGAGCGGTCCGGCCGACCCACATCCCGCCGCGCGACCCACGCGCGTCAGCCGACGACGAGCAGTTCTTCGTTCCGGAAACAGCGCGCATGCCAGATCGGCGCGCCGTCGGTGATCTCGATCAGATCTTCCATGTGATAGCCGAGTTCGCCGGGCCAGCGCGCGCGCGTCTCCACCGTGGTGATCATGCCGGCCTGGTAAGGCAGGTGTTCGTGCGCATTGATGATCGGGTGTTCGTGGATGTTGAGCCCGAGCGAGTGGCCGTTGTGTGAATACGGGAACGCGAGCCCCGCCTGCTCCTGCCGCTGTTTCGCGAGCTGAAACAGTTCGGCGCCGGTGCGCCCGGCGCGACACTGCTCGATCACCGCATGGTGGATGTCGCGCAGGTGCTTCCATACCGAAACGTCCTTCGCGCTCGCGCGACCCGCGATCGCGGTGCGCCCGACGTTGGAGAAGTACTGGCGGAACATGCCGCCCGAATCCGACTTGACCAGGTCGCCTGTCTGCACGCGATACGCCGAGGGCACCATGTGCGGAAAGCCGGTATTCGCGCCGGCATTGCAGTAGTTGGACGTCACCTGATCGGCACCCTCGGTCAGCATCCGCTCGGCGAGGCGCACCGCGATCTGTTTCTCGGTGTCGCCGATCTTCACCGACGTGAACGCGTGCAGGAACGCCTCCTCGGTCGCGTGAAACGCAGCGACGAGCTGCGTAACCTCCGCGGGTGTCTTCTGCATGCGCGCGCGCGCGAACACCGGCTCGGCCGCGCCGATCTTCAACTGCGGACACTGCGCGACCAAATCGTTGTAGTACGCGGCGGCGAGGTAGTCGGTCTCGAGCGCGACACGGGCCGCATCGAGCTTCATCTCGCGCAGCAGTTCGGCGAGCGCCTTTACCGGCCCCGGTTCGAACTCCTGGTAACCGCGTACGTCATGCATCCACGAATGCTTCTTCGCATACGCCGCTTCGATCACGCACACCAGCAGCACCGGCTCGCCGCCCTTCGGCCAGACGACGAACGCGAGACGGTCGCGGATGCTCCGC
Organism: Burkholderiales bacterium; assembly: GCA_014379045.1. Classification (GTDB taxonomy): domain Bacteria; phylum Pseudomonadota; class Gammaproteobacteria; order Burkholderiales; family CAIKXV01; genus CAIKXV01. Next base: position 2,129 of record JACMMK010000354.1, on the reverse strand, counting down.
TGGGTCGCGATATGCACATCGGCGGCATAGCGCACGTTCTCGGGCGACACTGCGATCACCGCATCGTACGGACTCTCGTCGATCGCGCGCTCGAGCAACGCGAGGTTGCCCATCGCATCGGCGCGGGTCTTGCGGGCGGAAGCCGCGCGCTCGGCATCTGCAGTCATCGGAGACTTCACCAGTGTGACGGACATGCATTATCCACCAGCGCCAGCGACGGCAGGCGTGCACTCGCATACCATTCCGGGTCCGCTCGAGGAGGCTCCATGCAAACAACTCGTACACCCGGTACAGGCCGCGAGGCCCGGGCACTTGCGGTCGCCTTCGGCCTCGCAGCGCTCAGTCTCGCCGGCACGGTTTCCGCACAAACCTATCCGACGAAGTCGCTGCGCCTGGTCGTGCCCTTCCCGCCCGGCGGCGGCACCGACACCCTCGCGCGCCAGTTCGCGCTGCAGCTCGCCGAGTCGCTCGGCCAACCGATCACCGTCGACAATCGCGCCGGCGCGGGCGGCAACCTTGGCGCAGAGATCGTCGCGAAGGCGCCGGCGGATGGCTACACGATCATGTTGAGCTCGAATTCGCTGGTGATCAACGCCTCGCTCTATCAGAAGCTCAACTACAACGCACTGACCGATCTCGCCCCGCTCGCACTGGTGGCGAGCGCGCCGCTCGTGCTCGCCGTGCATCCGCTGGTGCCGGTCAAGGGCGTCAAGGATCTGGTCGCGGTGGCGAAGAAGACGCGCGGGGGGCTCAACTTCGGGTCGAACGGCAACGGCACCAGCAGCCATCTGTCGGGGGAGCTGTTCCGGATCTCCGCCGGCATCGATCTCACGCACATTCCGTACAAGGGCGGGCCGCCGGTGATCGCCGCACTGCTCGGCGGCGAGCTCGACATGGGCTTCACCACGCTGATCAGCGCGATGCCGCATGTGCGCGCGGGCAAGTTGCGCATCCTCGCGGTGACGACGCCGAAGTCCTCCAGCGCGTTGCCCGAGGCGCCGCCGATGAGTGCGTTCTTTCCCGGTTATGCGATCGACATCTGGTACGGCATCTTCGCGCCGGCCGGCACGCCCGCGGCGATCCAGGAACGGCTCACCGCCGAGATCCGCAAGGCGCATGGCTCGGCGACGGTGCGCACCGCGATGGAACGCGACGGCGCCGAGGCGGCGTGGATGGCACCGGCCGAGTTCGTGCCGTTCTTCAAGCGCGAGATCGAGAAGTACGGGAAGCTGGTCAAGCTGGCCGGCGCGAAGGCGGAGTGATCGTCAGCGCGTGACTCGACGTGGACGCAGCGGTGCGGCCCTGTTCTTGCTTCGGCGGTAGTTCCGATTTCCGGCTCAGCACCCGATGCGACGACCCCATGCTCCACGACGCCTGGCAGACGATGACTCGCTGCTGTTCGATGCCACACGCCTGCGTGATGAAGACCAGCCGCGCGCACCGCGCGATGGCGCAAGCGCACGCTGCAGGCATCCGAGCTTCTCATTGCACGTGCTGCGGGCGGTCGGGTTGCTCGTCGGCACGAGTGTCGTCACCCTCGCCGCCGCGCAAGCGCCGGTGGGTGCATTTCCGGTCAAGCCGGTACGCATCGTCGTGCCGTTCGCTCCCGGCGGCCCGAACGACCTGATCGTCCGGCTGGTCGGGCCGAAGCTCGCGGAGCTCTGGGCGCAGCCGGTATTGCTCGAGAACCGGCCGGGCGCGGGTGCGACCACCGGCATGGAGCTGGTCGCGAAGTCCGCGCCGGACGGCTACACGCTCGGCGTGGGTAATACCTCGAGCCTGGTCATCGGCCCGCTGGTGCAACCGCGCGTCGGCTACGACCCGGTCAAGGATCTGGTGCCGCTCGGCAGCATGGCGTTGACGCCGTATGTCGTCGCGGTCAACCCGCGTGTGCCGGCGAAACGGATCGCCGAGCTCATCCGCCTCGCGCGCGCGAAGCCGGGGTTCCTCGCTTACGGCACCTCGGGCGCCGGGACCATCGCCCATCTCGCGACCGAGATGCTGCTGGGCGCGACCGGCACGAAGATGCTGCATGTGCCGTACAAGGGCGCGGGCCCGGGGATGACCGCGTTGATCATCGGTGAGACCGATGTCGCATTCGTCGCGTTGCCGGCCGCCGAGCCGTTCGC
>JACMMK010000353.1 GCA_014379045.1 Burkholderiales bacterium | reverse complement strand
TCGCCACGAGCTCGGCATGCGTGTGCTCGATCATCGGCAAGCCGCCGATGCCCGAGCCCACGATCACGCCGATGCGCTCGGCGTTCGCTTCGGTGACCTCGATACCCGAGTCGGCAAACGCCTGAATCCCCGCCGCCATCCCGAAATGGATGAAGGTATCCATGTGCCGGGCTTCCTTGGCCGGCATGTACCGCTCGACCTCGAACCCCTTGACCTCGCCCGCGAAGCGGCAGGAATACTGGGAAGCGTCGAACTTGGTGATGTCGGCGATGCCGGTGCGCCCGGCGAGCAGATTCTCCCACGCAACCGAAACGCTGTTGCCAACCGGGGAAATGACACCGAGTCCGGTCACCACCACACGACGACGTGCCATTCGCGAGCCTGCCGATGAATCCAGCGCAGGCAACCTATTTCTTGTGCGAGGAGATGTAATCGATGGCCTGCTGAACCGTCGTGATCTTCTCGGCCTCTTCGTCCGGAATCTCGGTCTCGAACTCTTCCTCGAGCGCCATCACGAGTTCCACCGTGTCCAGCGAATCGGCACCGAGGTCATCGACGAAGCGCGAATCGATCTTGACGTCGGCCTCGTTGACGCCGAGTTGCTCGGCAACGATCTTCTTGACCCGGCTTTCCACGTTTTCCATTGCAGACCCCTCTTTATAGTGTGAATCATGTGAAGGATGCGCCGCGCCCGGGGCACAACCACTGTCGAACACCTGTCGTACGACTCGGGATCCGACATGGCACCGGCCTCGGCACCCTTCGAATTGTCCGCAGCGAAACGGCTGCGGATTCTACCAAAAACAACCGTGCAGCCTGCGACCGCCGAAACCGGCGTCGTCGCTTCCCAAACCCCCGGCAGCGCGAATCGACGCGCCGACGATCACTCCATGAACAGCCCACCGTTCACATGCAGCGTGCTGCCGGTGACGTACGCCGCTGCCGGAGACGCCAGATACAGCACCGCAGCCGCCACCTCGGCAGCTTCGCCCAGCCGTGCCAGCGGCACCTGCGCGAGCAGGGCATCGCGTTGCCCGGGCGTGAGCGACCGCGTCATGTCGGTATCGATGAACCCCGGCGCGACGCAGTTGACGGTGATGTTGCGGCTGCCCAGCTCGCGCGCGAGCGCGCGCGTGAAGCCGAGCACGCCGGCTTTTGCCGCGGCGTAGTTCGACTGCCCGGCATTGCCGATCGAGCCGACCACCGAGCCGATGTTGATGATCCGACCGCGGCGCGCCTTCATCATCGGGCGCACGACGGCTTTGGACAGCCGCCATACCGATTTGAGATCGGTGTCGAGGATCGCGTCCCACTCGTCCTCGCTCATTCGCAGCAGCAGGTTGTCGCGCGTGATGCCGGCATTGTTGACGAGTATCGATACCGGCCCGTGCCGCGCCGCGATCGCGGCGAGCGTGGTTTCGACCTGCTGCGCGTCGTTCACATCGAGGCGCACGCCGTGCGCGTCGAGGTCTGCCGCGCGGAAACCGGCGTCGAGCGTCTGCGCGCCCGCTTCGCTGGTCGCGGTGCCGATCACGGTGGCACCGGCTTGCGCCAGTGCCTGCGCGATCGCGTAGCCGATACCCCGGGTGGCGCCGGTCACCAGTGCGACCTCGGCCGTCAACGACGTCGGCCCGGTCATCGATCGACCGCCTCGCGTCCAACCGCAGCGAGCGCGAGGTCGAGCGACGCCGGGTCGACGATCGCAAGCGCATCGAGCCGCTCGTCGATGCGTCGGGTCAACCCGTTCAGCACCTTGCCCGGTCCGCACTCGATGAGCGTCGACACCCCGCGCGCGGCGATCGCGCGCACGGTCTCGACCCAGCGCACCGGGCTGCGCGCCTGGCGCGCGAGCGCATCTCGAATCGCCTCTGGTTCTTCGACACTCGCGACGTCGACGTTGTTGATCACGGCGAAGTGCGGTGCGTCGATCCGCACATCGCGCAGGTACGCCTGCAGCCGCAGCGCCGCGGGCGCGAGCAGACTCGAATGGAACGGCGCGCTCACCGGCAGCATCAGCGCGCGGCGCGCACCCGC
>JACMMK010000352.1 GCA_014379045.1 Burkholderiales bacterium | reverse complement strand
TGCGCGCGCGCGCAACGCGCTTCGTCGCTGCCGGGCCCGTCGGTCGAATCGCAGGGGTGCGTGAGGATCGGTGCCAGCGCTGCGACTGGCGGCTGCGCGATGGTTGCCGACGCCGAACGGAAGTCCAATGCGCTCACTGCGGCCGCATCCGGCAACGGCCGACCCGCGGCTGCGGCACCAATCGCCTCGCGCACCAGGCGCCGATGGGCGTCCATCGACCTCACGCGCAGGGCGCTCCGGGGCGATGCGAGCAGGACGATGGTGGGCTCACGGTCCGCCGAAGCGGGAATTCCCTGCGCAGCCTTCGTATCTCGCGGCACAGGCGTCGCGATCGACGTAGCCGCGGGAGACGGGGCTCGACGTCATACGGTGCCGCGCGCAAGGCCGGGTGCGCTCAGCGCTTCACTGGTTGCGGCCGGGCGTGCGCCCAGTGTTCGCTCGGCCTGACCGGCATGAATCAACCCGCGCCGCACCGCGGTCATTTCGGCCAGGATCGAGACGGCGATCTCCGGTGGGGTCTTGCTCCCGATCGGCAACCCGACCGGACCGAACAGCCGTGCGATCTCGGCCTCGGACAGATCGAACCCGGTCAGGCGCTCGCGCCGCCGTTCGTTGTTCGCGCGCGAACCCAGCGCGCCCACATAGAACGCCGGAGACTTCAGTGCTTCCATCAGTGCCAGATCGTCGAGCTTGGGGTCGTGGGTGAGTGCAACGACCGCGCAGCGGCTGTCGAGTTCCATCGCGACCACCGTGTCGTCGGGCATCGTGCGCACCAGGTCGACCCCGGGCACGTCCCAGCCGAACACGTACTCCTCGCGCGGGTCGCACACGGTGACGCGGTAGTCGAGCGTGCGTGCCATCTCGGCGAGGTAGCGCGACAGTTGCCCCGCGCCGATCAGCAGCAGGCGCCACAGCGGACCGTGCACGGTCTGCAGTGTCTTGCCGTCGAAGCGCACGACGGCATCGCGCGAGCCCGGCGCGAGCGTCGCCCGGCCGCTGTGCATGTCGAGGGTACGCAGCGTCAACTCGCGGCGGTCGCTCGCGGCGATCAACTGTTCGATGCCCTCGAGCGAGGCCGGATCGAGCGCGGGGTCGGCGACCGGCTCCACCACGATGGCAAGTCGCCCGCCGCAGGGCAGTCCGAAGCGTTCCGCCTGTTCGCGCGTGACGCCATAGGTAAGCAACTGCGGCGCCGTCGGCACTGCGGCCCCGGTCATCTTCTCGATCATGTCGTCTTCGACGCACCCGCCGGAGACCGAGCCCGATACCTTGCCGTCACCGCGGATCGCCAACATTGCACCGACCGGACGCGGGGCCGAGCCCCAGGTCTCGACCACCGTCGCGAGCGTCACCTGATGGCCTTCGCGGCGCCATGCCGCTGCCGAGCGGAGCACTTCGAGATCGACGCTATCCATCGCAGCCACCTTTCGAGCAATACCGATGCACTAGTCTATCCGCTGTGCGCACGGCGACGGGAACAACAGCCCGCATTCAGGCGCGGCGCCAGACCGTGCCGGACGCGCTGTCCTCGAGCACGACGCCGGCCTCGAGCAGCTCGGTTCGGATGCGATCGGCGGTCGCGAAGTCACGCGCCGACTTGGCAGTCGCCCGTTCGGCAATCTGCGCTTCGATCGATATCGGATCGATGCCGTACGGCGTCGCCTGCAGAAACTCGGTCGGATCGCGCTCGAGCAGCCCGAGGCCCGCGGCGAGGGCGCGCAGCAGGCCGGCGCTGGCGGGGTCCTGAGTGCGATTGACCTCGCCCGCGAGTTCGAACAACACCGCTACGGCCTCTGGGGTGTTGAAATCGTCGTCCATCGCCTGCCTGAAGCGCGCTGCCTGCGGCAGTTCCCAATCGATCGGGGCCACGACGGGTACCTCGACCCCCTTCAGCGCGGTGTAGAGGCGCGCGAGTCCCTGACGCGCATCGTCCAGATGCCGGTCGGAGTAGTTGAGCGGGCTGCGATAGTGGGCACGGGCGATGAAGAAGCGCACCACCTCGGCGTCGTACCGGGCAAGCACCTCGCGCACGGTGAAGAAGTTGCCGAGCGATTTCGACATCTTCTCGTCGTCGACGCGCACGAAGCCGTTGTGCATCCAGTAGCGCACGAAGGGCTGATGATTCGCCCCCTCGGACTGGGCGATCTCGTTCTCGTGATGGGGGAACTGCAGATCCTGGCCGCCCCCGTGGATGTCGAAAGTGTCGCCGAGCAGCGCTGCCGACATGGCCGAGCATTCGATATGCCAGCCCGGGCGCCCGTCCCCCCACGGGGACGCCCACGACGGCTCGCCTTCCTTGCTGCGTTTCCAGAGCACGAAGTCGAGCGGATCGCGCTTGCCCGAATTGATCTCGACGCGCTCGCCCGCGCGCAGATCTTCTAGCGACTTGCCCGACAGCTTGCCGTAACCGGGAAAGTCGCGCACCGAATAGTTGACGTCGCCGTCGGCCGCGACATACGCAAGTTGCTCGCGCTCGAGGCGCTCGATGATCGTCTGCATCTGCGGCACGTATTCAGTCGCGCGCGGTTCATGGTCGGGCTCGATCACGCCGAGCGCAGCCGCGTCCTCGCTCATTGCGCGGATGAAGCGTGCGGTCAGCGCGGTGATCGACTCGACATTGTCGTGGGCACGCCGGATGATCTTGTCGTCGATGTCGGTGATGTTGCGCACGTACGTGACCTCATAGCCGCTCGCGCGCAGCCAGCGGGTCACCAGATCGAACACCACCATGACCCGCGCGTGCCCCAGATGGCAGTAGTCGTACACGGTCATGCCGCAGACGTACATGCGCACCTTGCCGGGCTCGAGCGGAACGAACGGCTGTTTATCGCGGGCTAGCGTGTTGTAGATTCGCAGCATCGGGGGCCTGAAGAAAATGGTCGGTGCCGGAACGGCTGGAAGAGATTACTTTTGCAGAGGCGTGCTGGTAGAATCAAGCGGAGTCAGGAACCGCCGTAAGCCTTTGTCCTGATTAAATTTTCTTCATCCGTCTTGGCACGAAAAATATAACATATGCGGTCGTCGCGAGCGGTCAGGGTTTTCAACGGGGTGATCGGCGCATGGCTGATGGCCTCGGCAAGTGTCGTTGCGGCCGCATCGGTCGACGATCTGCTCGACGTGCAGTCGCTCGTCCGGCAAGGCAACCTCGTGCAGGCCACCGAACGGCTGAACGCGTATCTCGCGAAGAATCCTAAAGATGCGCGCGGGCGCTTCATGCGCGGGCTGATCCTCACCGAGCAGAAGCGGCCCGCCGAGGCGATCAAGGTGTTCATTACGCTCACCGAAGAGTTCCCGGAACTGCCCGAGCCGTACAACAATCTCGCGGTGCTGTACGCGGCGCAGGGGCAATTCGATCGCGCGCGCCAGATGCTCGAACTCGCGATACGCACCCACCCGAGTTATGCGACGGCGCACGAGAACCTGGGCGACATCTACGCGAAGATGGCGTCCGAGGCCTACGACAAGGCGTTGCAGCTCGATCGCTCGAACGCGACCGTGCAGACCAAGCTCGAACTGATCCGCGAGCTGTTTTCGGCGAACCCGAAATTCCAGCGCTCGCCGCTGGCGCGCCTCGACCCGTCCAGGCCGGTCGCGGTGGCGAGTGCGACGCCGCCGGTGGCGCCGAGCCCGGCGAACCCGAAG
>JACMMK010000351.1 GCA_014379045.1 Burkholderiales bacterium | reverse complement strand
GGCGACCGCGGCGCGCACGGCCGGCTGCGTGCGCACGAGCTCGGCGCTGCGCGGCCGGTCCCACAATGCATCGTCGACGCTCCATGGGCCTGCGGGCGCTGACGACCCAGGCGGCTGCGCCATCACTGGACCCGCGTGCAGAAGCGACGCGACAAGCATCACTGCGATCGCGTTCGCAACCCATGCCGTCGAACGAGGCGCCGCGAGTTCGCGCGCAGCCGGTGCGCCTGCGCCGATGTGTCGACGATGACTCAACCGGGAACCCTGGACGGCGCAGGCTCGGGACTCGACTCGGGCCTCGACTCGGGCCGGGACACCCGGTTGACCGCCGGTTCCGCCCAGGTACCCGTGATCGCGTAGTCGAAGGTCGCGAACTGCGCGAGCGGATCCTTCAACACCCGCTGCACGAGAAAGCTCGCGAGGCCCGCGATCGGACCGCCGATCAGCGCGCCGGCGAGCGCGAGGCTGTCGCCGAGCGCCGGGGTCACGCGCACCTGCAGGTTCTGCGTCTCCTTCGGCAGATTGATCTCGCCGCTCATCAGCACGCGTGCCGACGGCCCCTGGATGCGGAAGTTGTCGAGCCGGCCCACGCCGCGGGCAACCCGCATCGAGCCGGCAATCTCGTCGAAGGAAAAGCCCTCGGTGAACACGTCGCGGAAATCGAGCGCGATCCGGCGCGGCAGGTTCTGCAGGTTGAACACGCCGAGCAGACGGCCGACGCCGGGCTCGAGACGCACGAACTGGCCGCGATTGAGTTCGACCATCAGGTTGCCGCTGAGCGTGGCCAGATCGAGATCCTGTGGACTGCCGGCCCACGACAACGGTCCCTCGATGCGACCGCCGCCGCCGCGCAGACCTTCGGGGTAACCGAGTCGCGCGAGCAGCTTCCCGCCGTCGACGATGTCCAGGCGCACGTTCGCCTGCGTGCGGGGTTGCGACATCCAGCTCTGCCAGAGCCCCTCCATCTGGAACGTCGCATCCGGGTTGACGACGCGCAGTCGTTCGATCCTCCAGTCGCGCGCCTCGGGGAACGCGACCAGTTCGAGGCGGCCGAGCAACTTGTCGGCAAGCAGGAAACTCTCGACCGTCACGTCGAGCGCAGGGAGCGCGGTGTCGTCGAGCTTCGCCTGCTGCAGCACTGCGGCGGTCGCCGTCGACGCCGGTAGATTGACCTGCTTCAGGCGCGCGGTGAGCCGACCCCGCCCCTGTGAACGCCAGGCGACCTCGCCCGAGACTTCCTTCGACGCGACCGTGCCCTGCCAGCCACCGGGCTGTGGTGACGTGCGCACCGCCACATCGTTGAAGCGCCGCCCGATCAGCTCGACCTGTCCGAGGCGCAGGTCGATGTCGCCTAGATCGAGCGCGCCCGCGCTGCCAGCGCCAGCGGCCCCTGTACCTGTGCCAGTTCCGGACACGGTGCGCAGCAGCGGCAGCCAGGCATCGAGATTGACCTGTTTGAGCGAACCGGAAATCGAGAGCCCGCGCCGTTCCGGTGCCGGTGCCGGCAGCGCCCCGATGGCCAAGGTCGCACGCTCGATCGTCGGCGCGTCGCCGTCGGTCCGGCGCAGCACCTGCGCCGAGGCAAGGCCAGCGAGCGACACGGTGAAGCGATCGCGCTGCACCCCGCTCACGCGCTCGAAGCGCAACGGCAATGCGTCGGCGGCAGCCTTGTTGAACGGCGGCGGAAGATCGATCGCGAGGCCGACCAGCGACGATTCGACGAGCAGATCGCCGAGCTTGCGCCGGTAGGTCAGCGTAGCGCGCCAGTCGGCTGCACCGCGCAGCGCCTGGCCCCAGGCCTCGGGTAACTCGCGCCGCAGGCTCTCGGCACTCGCCCGGCCGGTCACGCCGATGCGCATCGTGCCGTCGCGCTGTGACGCGACGTTGATCGTGGTCGGCCCCCCCAGCCACTGCGCGGTGGCGCCGTTGACGCGCAGCGCCGACTCACTGAATTCGAGCCGGCCGTTAACCGCATCGAGCGGCGGCGATTCGCGATCGACGACGAGCCGGTTGTTCACGAACTGGTAGCTGCCGGCCACCGTCGTGTCCCTGATCCGCCGCAGCGGCAGGTTGAGGCGCAGCGCCAGGCGACCGCGCCCCTGCGCATCGATCTGGCGCGTGGCCCCGTCGAGCAACGTGTCAATCGGGCTCTGGGTGATGAAACGCAGCACGTCGGCGGTCGCGGATTCGGCCTCGCCGGTGAGCTCGAGCGTTTCCTCGCGTTGGCTGATATCGGCGATCACACCCTGGACACGTTGCAGCGCGATCCCGCCGACCGTGGCCGAGCGCGGCGACATTTCCACCCGGTTCGCGCGGAACGCCACGTCGCCTGCGAGGTCAGTGATGCGCGGCCACCCCGTTGCATAATCGAGTTCGCCGTCCTCGACCCTGGCGGTCACCAGGAACTGGCCACGCTCGCGCCCGCCTGCCGGGAACGGATAACCCGCGAGGTCACCCTTCAGGCGCATGCGCACATCGGTGCCACGCCCGCCCTGCAGTGCGCGCGCGAACCAGTTGCGCGTGCCCTGGCTGATGTTCAAGGGCAGATAGGCCGCGATCGCCTTCGCCTCGATCCGCGACAGCGCCCCGGTCAGATCGGCATAGCCGCGCGGCGACCCGTCGAAGCGATACTCCCCCGACACCGCCCCCGCGAGATCGGCGTTGGCCAACGCGAGGTTCGCCACGCGCAGCGCGAGGCTAGGCCCGCGACCGGTCCACGCCACCTGTCCCCCTACCGAGTCGAATACGAGGGCATTGGCAAAAACCTTGGGCAAGTCGAGCACGAAACGGTTCGAGGCGATGTTGAGCGTCCCCCCGCGCTGGTTGCCGTCGACCGAACCGGTGAATCCGACGATGCCGGGCCACGCGTCGTGCGCGTGCACCGCGAGGCCGGTGAAACGCCCCTTCACGCTCCACGTGTCGAGGGCATCGAACGGTCCTGCCCAGGCGACCGACACGTCGTCCAGATGGCCGCGCGGCCCGAGCTCGGTGAGCAACGCGCGCGCGCGCGCGTCGATCGGCAATTGCTCCGCGAGCGCCACCCACGGTTCGAGCGCGAGCGAGTTGGCGGTGAACTCGCCG
>JACMMK010000350.1 GCA_014379045.1 Burkholderiales bacterium | reverse complement strand
GGCGCGGGCGCGGTCGAGATTGCCTTCAAGGGCGAGACGCTCGGCCAGCTGCGCTGGACGCTCGCGGGCCGCCACAACCTACACAACGCACTCGCGGCCATCGCTGCGGCGCGCCATGCCGGCATCTCGCCCGGGGTCAGTCTGGCCGCGCTCGCGAAGTTCAACGGCGTCAAGCGGCGGCTCGAGACGCGCGGGGTGGTAGACGGCATCACCGTCTACGACGACTTTGCCCACCATCCCACCGCGATCGACGCGACAGTCGGTGCGCTGCGTGCGCGAATCGGGTCCGCACGCCTGGTCGCGGTGCTCGAGCCGCGCTCGAACACGATGCGGATGGGCATGCTCAAGGACGAACTGCCGGCGAGCCTGGCCGCGGCCGACCGCGTGTACTGCTACACAGCGAATCTGGGGTGGGATGCGGACGGCGCGCTCGCCGCACTCGGTGCGCGGCTCGAGACCCATGACTATCTGCCGTCGCTGATCGAGGCGATCGCGGCCGATGCGCGCGCGGGGGACCACGTGCTGATCATGAGCAACGGCGGCTTCGGCGGCATCCACGACAAGTTGCTGGCGCGGCTGCGCCTGCGCGGCACGCCGGACGGGAGCTGAGATGCACGACGTCAAGGACCTGTCGATCATTCTCGAATCGCGCTTCCCGCTGATCACGATCCAGACGACCGAGGAAGACCGCATGCTCGGCGTGATCGAGCAGAGTGCGAATCTGCTCGGCTGGGCCGCGTTCGTGTGGACGGTCGTCGAGGGCCTGAAGCGCACGAACCGCAGTGACCGCATCACCGGCACGCACAATCTCGTCGACGCGTTGCGTCACATCGACAAGACGCCGCAGAACGGCGTGTACACGCTGTGCGATGCCCACCCGTATCTCGAAGATCCGGGCAATGTGCGCTTGTTGCGCGAGATCGCGCAGGAGTATGCACGTTGCGCGCGCACCATCGTGTTCCTGAGCCCGAAGCTCGAACTCCCGCCCGAGTTGCACCATCTGACCGCGCGTTTCGATTTCGCGCTGCCGGACGCGACACGCATCCGCGCGATGGTGCGCGAAGAGGCGCAGATGTGGGAGTCGCGCAACCAGGCGAAGCCCAAGGGCGACCCCGAAGCCATCGCGCTCCTCACCCAGCATCTGACCGGCATGCCGGTCGAGGACGCACGCCGGTTCATCCGGCAGTCGCTGTCCGACGATGGCGCGTTGACGATGGCCGACGTCGATCGCATCGTGCGCTTCAAGCAGGACAGTCTCGCCGCGGCGGGTGTGCTCGATGTCGAACTCAATACCGGCAGCTTCGCCGATGTCGGCGGGTTGACCGGCCTCAAGCGCTGGTTGAATCTGCGCCGCGCGGTCTTTGCAGGCGAGGCGGGCACCGAGGGACTGCCCCCGCCGCGTGGCATCCTGCTGCTCGGCGTGCAGGGCAGCGGCAAGAGCCTCGCCGCCAAGTCGGTGGCCGGCGCATGGCGGCTGCCGCTGCTGCGGCTCGACTTCGCGTCGCTCTACAACAAGTTCACCGGCGAGACCGAACGCAACCTGCGCGAGGCACTGAAGGGCGCCGCGCGAATGGCGCCGTGCGTGCTGTGGATCGACGAGATCGAGAAGGGCCTCGCGTCCGACGAGTCCGGCGGCGATGGTGGCGTGTCCAAGCGCATTCTAGGTACGCTGCTCACGTGGATGTCCGAACGCCGCGAACCGGTGTTCCTGGTGGCAACCGCCAACGATATCTCGCGGTTGCCGCCCGAGTTGCTGCGCAAGGGACGCTTCGACGAGATCTTCTTCGTCGACCTGCCCGATGCCGCGACGCGCGCGGAGATCTTCACGATCCATCTCAAACGCCGCAAGCTCGATCCGGCGGCCTTCGACGTGAACGAACTCGCGCGCGCCGCGGACGGTTTCTCGGGCGCCGAGATCGAGCAGGCGATCGTGGCCTCGATGTACGAAGCGCATGCGGCGAAGTCTGCACTCGCCACCGCGCATGTCGTCGGCGAGATCGCGCGCACCCGACCGCTGTCGGTGATGATGGCCGAGAAGATCGAAGACCTGCGTGCCTGGGCGCTCGAGCGCTGCGTGATGGCGAACTGACCGGAGAAGAGGCGAACTGAACCCGCCGTAAACCGGCCGCCTCCGTTCGCTTGGGCTATATTCGCGGCGCAACGCCAAATATGACCCGGAGGAAGCGACGATGATTCGCAAGCTGCGCACCCAGCGCGACGATCAACAATGGATGCTCGATCTGGCGCTCAACATGCGCGGGCGCGTGCAGAACTTCGAGCGCGACGATGTCGAGGTGCCGCCCGGCACGCGCGCGCGCAACTATCGGATGCTGCCGAAGGTGTGGCGCAAGGCGGCCGAGCGCAACGAGCGCCTCGCGCGCCGGGCGCAGGCGATGGGCGCGAACGCGACCGCGACGCATCACTACGACCATGCGGTCGAGGGTTACCGGATGGCGCAGCATCCGATCTTCTTCGACAACCATCCGGTCAAGAAGATGCTCTACCGCAAGATGAGCGAGATGGTCGATCGCCGCATCGAAACCGCGTCGTATCCGATCGAGCGGGTAGAGGTGCCGTTCGACGACGGCAAGACGATCTCGTGCCTGTACCACATGCTGCCCGGCAAGCCGCGCGCGCCGGTGGTCATCTACGTCCCGGGCATGGACCAGACCAAGGAAGTGTTCCCGAAGGTCTCGCACAACATCGCGCTGTCGCGCGGCTTTCACGTGATCGCGATCGACGGGCCGGGGCAGGGCAACTCGAACCTGCAGAAGATCCGCTCGGTCGGCGACAACTACGAGCGGGCCGGTGCGGCGGTGATCAGCTGGTTGATGAAGCGCCCTGAGGTCGACAAGAAGAAGATCGCGATCTACGGTATCAGCATGGGCAGCTACTGGTGTCTGCGCCTGTCGAGCTACGACCATCGTGCGGCCGCGGTGGTGAGTTCGGTCGCCTGCTTCAACCCGAACAACACGATCTTCACGCAGTCGTCGCCGCGCTTCAAGCAGATGTTCATGTACATGGCGGGCTACGACAACGAGGAGAAGTTCGATGTCGAAGTCGCGCAGCCGATGACCGTGCGCGGGTATCTCGACAAGGTGAAGTGCCCGACGCTGCTGGTCACCGGCGAGTTCGACCCGCTGTGTCCGCTCGAGGAGGCGATCGAGGCCTACCACGATCTCAAGGTGCCCAAGGAGATGTGGATCATGGAGAACCAGTACCACCCGCTCTGGGGCATTCCAAACCTGGGCGGCATGGACTGCCACGACTACGTGATGGACTGGCTGCAGGGCCTGTTCTCGGGCCGGCGCGTGCCGAAGAAGGCCGGGCGCATCGCGTATGTCGAAGAGCACGGCGACGGGCCGTGGTCGGCGTGCGAATGGGAGCCGACCGTGCGCCCGGGGCAGGCATACTTCTGACGAACGACTGGCGCGATTCGCAGATCGCACACCCCAGGAGCGCAGGCGAGGCCGTAGATCTTCCCCGGTAGGTTGCAGCCTGGCCGCTCCGTCCCGCTTTTCTCGTATGCTCTTGGGCATCGCCGACCCGAGGGGTTCCCATGGCTACCGACCAGCGTCCCCGGATGGGCATCTTGTTCCACCTTGCCCAGGCTGCCCGCCTGGTGTTCTGGCTGCTGCTGATCGGCGGGCTCGTGCTGGCGGGGCTCGCCGTGCTGGCGACCTCGAGCAGCCGCGAGGCCACCGAGCGGCTGCGCAGCAGCGTGATCGAACGCTTCCAGGCGGAACGCAAGTCGCGGGTGATCGCGCTGATCCATCGCCAGGAGAGCCAGAGCATCCTAGGCGTGCAGGTGTCGTCGTCGATCGACATCGAGGATTCGGAAGCGGTACTGCGGGCGATCCGCCTCACGCCCGCAGAACAGCCGATCGACATGATCCTGCATACGCCGGGCGGCCTCGTGCTGGCCGCCGAGCAGATCGCGATGGCGCTCGCCGATCACAAGGGCAAGGTGACCGTGTTCGTACCCCATTTCGCGATGAGCGGCGGCACGCTGATCGCGATGGCGGCGCAGGAGATCGTGATGGACCGCAACGCGGTGCTCGGCCCGGTCGATCCGCAGATCGGCGGCGTCGCGGCGTCGTCGATCCTGAAAGTGGTCGAGATCAAGAAGGGGCTCGCCAACGACGAGACGCTGATCCTCGCCGACATGGCGGCGAAGGCGCGGGTGCAGGTGGCAAGCTTCGTTGCCGACCTGCTCGAGCGCCGCCTGCCGCGCAAGCAGGCCGAGCAGCTCGCGGTCGTGATGAGCGAGGGGCGCTGGACCCATGACTTTCCGATCACCGTCGCCTCGGCGAAGCAGCTCGGGTTCCCGGTCACCACCGACATGCCACGGGTCGTCTATGAACTGATGGACATGTATCCGCAGGTGCGAGGGCAGCGGCCGTCGGTGCTCTATGTGCCCGTGCGCAGCCCGGGGCCGGCGCCGCGCGATGACGGGGGAATGCGTTCGCCTGCGCCGCTGCCGGCCCCCTCGCCCTCGTTGCCGACTCCAGCGCCGAAAGTGCCGGTGCAGTAGACAGTACGTCGCCGGCGACCCGTCTCAGTAGCCGATCGCCGCGCCGTCGCTGCGCGGATCGCTCGCGCCTTCGAGCACGCCGTTGCCAGCGCGCACGATCGCACCCGCATGGCCCATCGTCTCGTCGAAGTCGCCGTACACCTCGACCTCGTGGCCGCGCGCGCGCAGGGCATCGATCACCGCACCATCGAAGCGCGATTCGATCTTCAATGACTGCGTGGCCTGACCCCAGGTACGCCCGAGCAGCCAGCGCGGCGCGCTGATCGAGGCCTGCAGATCCTGTCCGTAGACGACATGGCGGGTGAACACGGCGGCCTGCGTCTGCGGCTGGCCCTCGCCGCCCATCGTGCCGTAGACCATCACGCGCCCGTCGTGCAGATGGGCGAGCGCGGGATTCAATGTGTGGAACGGCTTGCGTCCGGGCTCGAGCGTGTTGAGCGCACTGGCGTCGAGCGAGAACGAGGCGCCGCGGTTCTGCCAGTTGACGCCGGTGCCGTCGAGCACGATGCCGCTGCCGAACTCGTGATAGATGCTCTGGATGAAGCTCACTGCGCGCCCGGTGTCGTCGATCACACCCATCCAGACGGTGTCCGACGGGGGCTGCGGCGCCGGCCAAGGCAGCGCGCGTGCGAGATCGACGCGCGCTGCGCGTCGGTCCATCTCGGCGGGGCTCAGCAGCGATTGCGGCGCGACCGTCATGTACGTCGGGTCGGTCACGTGGCGATCGCGCAGGAAGAACGCCTGTTTGGTCGCCTCGACCATCCGGTGCAGATAGTCCGCGCTCTCGGGCTCGACCGCGTCGAGTCCGAGTCGATCGGCGATGCCGAGGAGTGCGAGCGAGACCATCCCCTGTGTCGGCGGCGCCATGTTGTAGAGCGTGCCGCGTGAGTGCGCCAGGTAAACCGGAGCGCGTTCGGTCGCGCGATACGCGGTGAAGTCGTCCGCCGCGAGCGGGCTGCCCAGCGCCGCCAGATCGGATGCGATGCTGCGTGCCAACTCGCCCTGATAGAAATCATCGGTGCCGGCCGCGGCGATGCGCGCGAGCGTCGTCGCGAGCTTCGACTGCACCAGCAGCGACCCGGGGCGTGGGACCTCGCCCGTCGGCATGAAGCGGGCCGCGAACCCGGGTTGAGCGCCGAGCTCGGCGCGCTTCGCCTGTGTGGTGTCGGTGTAGCTGCGGGTCACCGGGTGCCCGTGCTGCGCATAGTGGATCGCGTCACCCAGCAAGCGCGACAGCGGCAGTCGCCCGCCCAGGCGGGTCCGGGACAACCGCTGCGCGAGTCCCCATCCGCCGACGGTGCCGGCGACGGTGTTCGCGGCGAGCGGGCCGCGAAACGGTATCGTCGTCACCGCGTGCTCGCGATACCACGCACGACTGGCCGTGAGCGCGGCCTGGCCACACGCGTCGATCGTGGTCGGCGGCTTGCCCGGTTCATGGATCAGCCAGAAGCTGTCGCCGCCGATCCCATTCATGTGCGGATAGACGACCGAGATCGTCGCTGCGGCCGCGATCATGGCCTCGATCGCGTTGCCCCCCTCGCGCAACACGGCCACGGCCGAGGCGCTCGCGAGCGAATGCGGCGCGCTGGCCATGCCGCGTGTCGCGCGGGACGTCTGGATCGACAAGGGCAGTGCTCCTGAGTGAGGCGCGATGACGCACGCGTCGTGAGTTGGCAGCGGGTCCGCAGGGGCCGAGCAACTCGGGCGAGCGCGTCGGCCTCGCGCAACGACGTGCGGACGAGCGCGAGCTTACCCGGAAGGCAACGCCTACGTCCCGCTCCACCGCAGCGCTTCCCCTTGGTGCAGGGCGAGTGACGGCGCCCTCGAATGGTGCGACGAGGGCGCGCGGCCGGTCGCGAAGGACCCACGCTCCAGCACTCTTCACACCGGCATGCCCGGACGCGGGCGCTGGCGGGTGCTGGCACGGCTTCTGCAAGCCGATTACTACCGGTTCCGCCGGCTGGCTGTCTATTCCGAAGGAGCTTCTCCGATGTCGTCATCCTGTCCTCCGTATGCGCAGACGCGCCGTCACGTCACCGCCGATGCACGCGCGCGTCGTGGCTTCATTGCGGGCGCACTCGCCTTGGCCGTCGCTACGCCGTCGCTGCTGAGTCGGCCGGTGCAGGCGCAGCCGGCCGACCCCATCCGCGTCGGATTCGTCGGCGCGATGTCGGGTCAGTCGGCGAAGTCGGGTGAGGCGATCACCCGTGGACTGCAGCTCGCGATCGACGAGATCAACGCCCGTGGCGGAGTACTCGGTCGGCGGCTCGCGCTGGTCATCCGCGACGACGAATCGAACCCCGCGCGCGGACAGACGGCAGCGCGCGAACTGATCCAGAACGAAAAAGTCTCGGTGATCTTCGGCGGCATCGATACGCCGGTGGCGATGGCGATCGTGCCGATCGCGAACAAGGAACGCGTGCCCTATGTCGGCACCTGGGCGGCGGGCACCTTCATCACCCGCAACGGCGCCAACCCGAACTTCGTGTTTCGGGTCTCGGCCGTCGACGAGATCGTTGGTCGCGCGCTGGTCAACCATGCGGTGAAGGCGTTCAGCGCGAAAGCGCCCGGCCTGATGCTGATCAACAACCCGTGGGGCGAGTCGAACGAGAAGGGCCTGGGCATGGCGCTGTCGGCCAGCAACGTGAAAGCGGCCGGCGTCGAGAAGTTCGAGGAACGCGACATCGACATGACCCCGCAACTGCAACGGCTGCGCGCCGCCGGCGCCGATGCACTGTTTCTCGTGGCCAACGCGACGCCGGGTGCGCAGATGATGCGCTCGCTCGAGCGGATGAACTGGAAGGTGCCGGTGATCTCGCACTGGGGCATCTCCGGCGGCCGCTTCCCGGAGCTCGCCGGACGCTTGTATCCCACGGTCGAGTTCGTGCAGACCTACAGCTTCTTCGGTCCGCAGAACGAGGTCGGCAAACGCTTCATCGAAGCCGCGCGCAAGCGCTATCCCGACCTGAAGGACGTCGGCGACATGATTCCGCCGGTCGGCTATGCCAACGCGTTCGACGCCATGCACCTGACCGCGCTCGCGATCACCGCCGCGGGCAGCAGCGAAGGCGACGCGATCCGCCAGGGCTTCTACAAGATCGGCAAACATCAGGGCCTGATCAAGGCGTATGCGAACCCGTTCACGCCTGCGAGTCACGATGCCCTGACCGAGAATGACTACGTGATGGTGCGCTACAAGGGCGACGACATCGTGCCGGTGTCGGTGAAGTAACCGCGCGGTCCCCGCGCCGCGGGGACCCCGGCGGTCGGTCACCACAGATGATCACCTTCGCGCTGATCAGCGGCATCGGCATGGGCAGCATGTACGGCCTGATCGCGCTCGGCTTCTACATCACCCATGCCGTGTCGAACACGGTCAACTTCGCCCAGGGCACGTCGATGATGCTGGGCGCGGTGCTCTGCTACGTGCTCCTTGCACGCGCGGGCTTGCCGCTACCGCTTGCGATTGCGGCAGCGCTCGTCGGATGCGCGGCCTGGGGTGTCCTGGTCGAGCGCTTCGCCGTGCGGCCCTTCGTACGACGCGGGTCGAACGCGTGGCTGCTGTCGACCGTCGCCTGCGGCATCATCCTCGAGAACGTCGTGCTGTTCACCTTCGGCAAGGAGCCCCGCGGCATGCCGGCCTATTACACCGGCGACCCGATCGAACTCGGCGGACTCGCGCTCGACCCGATGCAGATCGTCATTCCCGTGGTCGGCATCGGCGTCGCGGCCGCACTGCACCTGTACTCGACCCGCACCCGCTTCGGCCGCGCGCTGCTCGCGATCGTGCAGAACCCCCGTGCGGCAAGTCTGATGGGCATCGATGTCGCCACCGCGATCATGCTCTGCTACGCGGTGTCGACCGTGTTCGCCGGCATCGCCGGCATCCTGATCGCGCCGCTGATGGTGATCTCGGCCGACATGGGGAACTTCATCGGCGTGAAGGCGTTCGCGGTCGCGATCCTCGGCGGCGTCAACAGCGCCTGGGGCGTGGTCATCGCCGGGTTGCTCTACGGCATCACCGAGGCACTGGTCACTTCGTACCTCGGTTCCGCGTATACGAACATTCTCGCGTTTTCGCTGGTGATCGTCGCACTGGTGTTCATGCCGCACGGGCTGCTCGGCCGCGCGGCGGTGAAGAAAGTGTGAGGGGCCGGCGCAATCCTCGTCACCTGCCAGGCGACGGGATCGACGTCACCAGGTCGCGTTCGGTCATCGTCGCAGGCGATCGTTCTGATCCAGACGTCGGAGAAGGGCAATGAGCCCGACGGTCACGCGCGACGTAGTGTTACCGCTGCTGCTCGTCGGCGCGATCGGCTATTCGCTCGTCGCCAACAACTACCATCTGTTCCTGCTGACGATGGTATGCCTGACCGTGCTGGTCGGCGTCGGCCTGAACATCCTGCTCGGCCTGTGCGGCCAGGTGTCGTTCGGGCATGTCGGCTTCTATGCACTCGGCGCGTACGTGATTGCGATTCTCACGACCGGCCCCGGGTGGTCGTTCTGGGCCGCGTTGCCGTTGGCCGCCCTGCTCACCGCAGGCGTGGGCGCCGTGCTCGGTGCGATTGCGCTGCGGGTGAGCGGACCGTATCTGGCGATGGTGACGATCGCCTTCGCCTTCATCGTCGAGTACGGCGCGATAGAGTGGCGCGGGCTGACCGGCGGCGCGAACGGCATCGCCAACATTCCGCAGCCGACGCTGTTCGGTCTCGTGCTGCAGGAGCGTGGCATCGCGATCGTCACGATCGTCGTCGCCGGTGCGGCGCTCTGGGGTTACCGGCGTCTGTCGGACAGTGCGTGGGGGCTCGCGATGCGCGCCGTGCGCGACGCTGAAGTCGCGGCCGGTTCGCTCGGCTTCAACGCGCTGACGGTCCGGGTGCTCGCGTTCACGTTGTCGGCCGTGCTCGCGGGCATCGCCGGCGCATTGTTTGCACCGCTGACCACCTTCATCGCGCCGTCTTCGTTCACGCTGTTCCAGTCGATCCTGTTCGTTCTGGTCGTGATGGTCGGTGGGTCCGAGCGCGTGTACGGTCCGGTGCTCGGCGCACTGATCGTCGTCGTGCTGCCAGAGCTGTTGTCGGGTTACGCCGAGTACCGCGTGCTGCTGTTCGGCGTGCTGTTCCTGGTCGTGTTGTGGATCGCGCCGGGGGGTGTCGCCGGCCTGCTCGCGCGTGCGATCGATGGTATCGGCAGCGGCGGCACCGCCACTGTGAAGGTGCGGCATGAGGACGGCGAAGGTGCGCCGATCGCGTTTGCCGAACTGTTGGCTGCCGATGCGGGCAGTGCGGGGCTGCGCGTGGACACCCTGGGCATCGCGTTCGGCGGACTGCGCGCGGTCGACGGTCTGACCTTCGAGGCACTGCCCGGGCAGGTGACGAGTCTGATCGGCCCGAACGGGGCGGGCAAGACGACGGCGCTCAATCTGATCGGCGGCTTCTACCGCCCGGACACCGGCCGGGTCACGCTGGGAGCGCGCGAGCTCGCAGGCAGTGCGCCGCACACGGTGGCGCGCGCCGGCATCGGCCGCACTTACCAGACCTCGCAGTTGTTCGGCCAGATCTCGGTGCTCGACAACCTGTTGATTGCGATGTGCCGCGGGCGTCTCGGCTCGCCGATCGCGACGCTCGCGCACGATCGCGTGCGGGTGGCGCGCGCGCGCGCGTTGCTCGACTTCGTCGGCTATCGCGGTGCCGACAACATCGCTGCCGCAGCGCTCGCGCATATCGATCGACGCCTGGTCGAGATCGCCCGTGCACTGGCGGCCGCCCCGAGCGTGCTGCTGCTCGACGAGCCTGCCGCCGGCCTCGGCCACGCTGACACCGAGCGCCTGGGCGTGCTGCTGCGACGGATCGCACAATCGGGGATCGCCGTGCTGCTGATCGAGCACGACATGGGGCTGGTGATGAGCATCTCCGACCGTGTCGTCGTGCTCGATGCCGGGCGCCCGATCGCTTCCGGCACGCCGGAGGCGGTCCGTCGTGAGCCCGCCGTGATTGCTGCCTATCTGGGTTCGGGTAAGTTCGATGTGCAGGCGCGTGCACCCGGCTGGACGGCTACGCGCGATACGCTGCTCGGGGTCAGCGTGCTCGAAGCGGGCTACGGCGCGACGCGCGTGCTGCGCGGCGTGAGTCTCGAAGTGAACTCGGGTGAATTCGTCGCGGTGCTGGGTGCGAACGGCGCCGGCAAGTCGACGCTGATGAACGCGCTCGCCGGCGCGTTGCGCCCGATCGGCGGGCAGGTACTGTTCATCGGCCGCGACGTGGCGCGCGCGAGCGCGCATGCGCTGGCTCGCGCCGGGCTCGTGCTCGTTCCGGAAGGGCGGCAGGTGTTCCCGGAAATGTCGGTGATCGATAACCTCCGCCTCGGTGCGTTCGCGCGGGGCGATGCCGACGCGGCACAGATCGACGCGATGCTCGCGCGCTTTCCGCTGATCGCACGGCGCCGACACCAGCGCGCCGGTCTGCTCT
>JACMMK010000349.1 GCA_014379045.1 Burkholderiales bacterium | reverse complement strand
GGGTCCGAGGTGGCCATCGCCATGGGCGCGCGCGCCCTGCTGCAGGCCGAGGGGATCGGCGCGCGCTTGGTGTCGATGCCATGAACGTCGGTGTTCGACGCGCAGGATGCAGCGTGGCGCGCGCAGGTGTTGCCCCGTGGCGTGGCGCGAGTCGCGGTCGAGGCGGGGGTGACCGACTTCTGGCGCAAGTACGTCGGCGCCATCGACGATGGTCGGGGTGCGGTGCTCGGGCTCGATCGGTTTGGCGAATCGGCCCCCGCGGGGGCGCTGTTCAAGCATTTCGGGTTCACGGCCGAGGCGGTGGCGGCGCTGGCGAAAGCCGTGTCGACGGCCTGACGGCGAATCGTGCGCGCAGCAGTCGGCGCGCCTTCGTCCCGGCTCGACGCCTGCGGGCCGTGATGCCGGTCACGGGATGGCCACAGACCTTGCGGTAAACTTACCTGATGCCGGCGCGGCTCGCGCTTCGTCGGCGCCGGGGCGCGCTACCCTTTGCCGCTGCCCCGCCTGTCCCCGCAGTCGTTCCCGGACTGCTCAGCACTTGCGGAGGTTCCATGGCGATCCGTGTTGGCATCAACGGCTACGGCCGTATCGGTCGAAACATCCTGCGCGCGGTGTATGAAGCCGAGCGCCAAAGCGAAATCAGGATCGTCGCGATCAACGACCTGGGCGACGCGAATACCAACGCGCATCTGACCCGCTATGACACGGCCCACGGGAAGTTCCCCGGTACGGTGACCGTCGAGGGTGATTCGATCGTCGTCGACGGCGATCGAATCAAGGTCTTCGCGGTGCGCAACCCGGCGGAGATCCCGTGGGGTTCGTGCGAAGTCGACGTCGTGCTCGAATGCACCGGTCTGTTCACGACGAAGGAAAAAGCGTCGGCGCACATCAGGGGCGGCGCGAAGAAGGTCGTGATCTCGGCGCCCGGGGGCAAGGATGTCGACGCCACCGTCGTCTATGGCGTCAATCACAGCGTGTTGAAGGCGACCGACACGGTGATCTCCAACGCCTCGTGCACGACCAACTGTCTGGCACCGCTCGCCAAGGTACTGCACGACAAGATCGGCATCGTCAACGGACTGATGACGACGATCCACTCGTACACCAACGATCAGGTGCTGACCGACGTCTATCACGAGGATCTGCGCCGGGCGCGCTCGGCGACCCAGTCGATGATACCGACGAAGACCGGTGCTGCCGCAGCCGTCGGACTGGTATTGCCCGAGTTGAACGGCAAGCTCGACGGCTATGCGATCCGGGTGCCGACGATCAACGTATCGATCGTCGATCTGTCGTTCATCGCGGCGCGCGCGACGAGCGTCGAAGAGATCAACGCGACGATGAAGGCCGCGGCTTCGATGCCCGCGTGGAAGGGCGTACTCGGCTACAACGAGGCGCCGCTGGTGTCGGTGGATTTCAATCACGACGCGCATTCGAGCATGTTCGATTCGACGCTGACCAAGGTGTCGGGAACGCTGGTAAAGGTCTCGAGCTGGTACGACAACGAGTGGGGTTTCTCGAACCGGATGCTCGACACGACGCTCGCGTTGATGGCGGCGAAGTAACCGCGACTGACCTTTACGCACTCCCACCCCCAACCGACCCAAGCCCGGCGCGCGCGATGAACATCCGGCGGATGACCGACCTCGATCTCTCCGGCAAGCGGGTGTTCATCCGCGCCGACCTCAACGTGCCGCAGGACGACGCCGGGGCGATTACCGACGACACTCGCATCCGTGCGTCGGTCGCAGGGATCCGGCTCGCGCTGGATGCCGGCGCGCGCGTGATGGTGACCTCGCATCTCGGACGCCCGAGCGAAGGGGAATTGAAACCCGCGGATTCGCTCGCGCCAGTCGCCGAGCGCTTGTCGACGCTGCTCGGCAGGCCGGTGGCGGTGAAGCGCGACTGGGTCGACGCGGGCGAGGTCGCGCCGGCGCCGGGCGAGGTGGTGATGCTCGAGAATTGCCGCTGCAATCGCGGCGAGAAGAAGAATGACGAGGCGCTGGCACGCAAGATGGCGGCGTTGTGCGACGTCTATGTCAACGATGCGTTCGGTACCGCGCACCGTGCCGAAGCGACGACGCACGGCATCGCGCGCTTCGCCCCGATCGCCTGCGCGGGACCGCTGATGTCCGACGAGGTGAGCGCATTGACCAAGGCGCTGGCGGACCCGAAGCGTCCGCTCGTCGCCATCGTCGGCGGTTCGAAGGTGTCGACGAAATTGACGATCCTGCAGGCGCTCGCGCAGAAGGTCGACCGCCTGATCGTCGGCGGCGGCATCGCCAACACGTTCCTGCTCGCCAGTGGTCTGCCGATCGGCAAGTCGCTGGCCGAACCCGATCTGCTCGACGATGCGCGCAAGGTGATCGCCGCGCTGCGCGCGAAGGGTGGCGACGTGCCGCTTCCCGTCGATGTCGTCGTGGCCAACACCTTCGCCGTCGACGCGGTCGCGACGGTGAAGGCCGTGGCCGATGTCGCGGCCGACGACCTGATCCTCGACATCGGCCCGGAGACTGCTTCGCTGCTCGCAGGCCAACTGCGCTCGGCCGGAACGATCGTATGGAATGGGCCGGTCGGGGTGTTCGAGTTCGATGCCTTCGCCAACGGCACGCGCAGCCTGGCCCATGCGGTGGCAGATTCGCCCGGGTATTCGCTCGCGGGCGGCGGCGACACGATCGCTGCCATCAACAAATTCGGTGTCACCGACCGCATCGACTACATCTCGACCGCGGGCGGCGCCTTCCTCGAGTTTCTCGAGGGCAAGGCGCTGCCGGCACTGACGGTGCTGCAGCAGCGCGCGGCCTGATCCACGCCGCGTCGCGTGCGCCGCGTCGACGACGCGAGCGCTGCGCGGCTCGGCCAATACCCACGGAGTTCGTATGTCACGTCGTACCAAGATCGTGTGCACGCTGGGCCCGGCGAGCACCGATGCGAAAGTGCTGGCGCGGATGATCGAAGCGGGGATGGATGTCGTGCGCATCAATTTTTCGCACGGCACGTCCGAGGAACACGCGAAGCGCGTCGAGATGATACGAACGCTCGCGCGTGCGGCGCAGCGCACGATCGGCGTGCTGATGGATCTGCAGGGGCCGAAGATCCGCATCGGCAAGTTCGAGAGCGGCAAGACGATTCTGAAGCCCGGTGCGACGTTCGTCCTCGATGCGGCGTGCAAGCTGGGTGACGACGAGCGGGTGGGTCTCGACTACGCGGACCTGCCGAACGATGTACGTCCCGGTGACACGCTGCTGCTCAACGACGGGCTGCTTGTGTTGAGCGTGACGCGCGTGGAGGGCCAGCAGATCGTGACTACCGTCGAGCAGGGCGGCGTGCTCTCGAACAACAAGGGCATCAATCGCAAGGGCGGGGGTCTCACCGCGCCGGCGCTGACCGAGAAAGACATCGAGGACATCCGGATCGCCGCCGAACTGAAGGCCGATTATCTCGGCGTGTCGTTTCCGCGCTCGGGGGCGGACATCGAGTGGGCGCGCGACCTGCTGCACAAGGCCGGGGGCCGCGCCCTGATCTGCGCGAAGATCGAGCGTGCCGAGGCGATCATCGCACTCGAGGAAATCGTCGACGCCTCGGACGTCATCATGGTCGCGCGCGGCGACCTCGCGGTCGAGGTCGGCGATGCCGTGATTCCCGCGCTGCAGAAGCGGATGATCCGCATGTCGCGCGCGAAGAACAAACTCGTGATCACCGCGACGCAGATGATGGAGTCGATGATCAACTCGCCGATTCCCACGCGTGCCGAAGTCTCCGACTGTGCCAATGCCGTGCTCGATGGCACCGACGCGGTGATGACCTCGGCCGAGACCGCGGCGGGCCAGTATCCGGTCGAGACCGTGCAGGCGATGGCGCGGGTCTGCATCGAGGCCGAGAAGGCCGACGGCAGCGCGGTCGAACAGCGGCGCGCGGAAAGCGAATCGTCGCGCGATGTAGAGAGCGCGATCGGGCGCGCGGTGATGTCGACGGCGAACTACCTGCCGATCAAGGCCATCGCTGCATTGACCCAGAGCGGCAAGACCGCGCAACTGATGTCGCGCAACGATTCCGCGGTACCGATCTATGCCCTGAGCCCGCTGGTCGAGACGCGGCGCCGGGTGACCTTGTTCCGCGGGGTGTATCCGGTCAATTTCGCGGTGAAGTCGAAAGACCCGGAAGAGACGATGAACGCGGCCGAGGACGAACTGCTCAAGCGCGGCGCGGTGCACGAAGGCGATCTGATCATCATCACGATCGGCGAGCCGTTCGGCAAGGCCGGCGGCACCAATACCATGAAGATCGTTCGCGTCGGCGAACATCGCAAACCCTGAACGCTGAAAACAGCCTGGAGAGAATCGATGGACAAGAAACTGATGGCCGAGACCGCAGCTGCGATGGTGGCATCGGGCAAGGGCCTGCTCGCCGCCGACGAGAGCAGTGCGACGGTGGCCAAGCGCTTCTCCGGCGTGCACGTCGAGAACACCGAACCCAACCGGCGCGCGTATCGCGACATGTTGTTCACCACGCCCGACATCGGCAACTACATCAGTGGCGTGATCCTGTTCGACGAGACGATCCGCCAGGCCTCACTCGCCGGGCCGGCGTTTCCGAAGCTGCTCGAGAGCCAGGGCATCCTCCCCGGTATCAAGGTCGACGGTGGCGCCAAGGACATGCCGGCGCACCCGGGCGAACAGGTCACCGAGGGGCTCGACGGCTTGCGTGCGCGACTCGACGAATACTTCAAGCTCGGTGCGCGCTTCGCCAAGTGGCGCGCTGTGATCAACATCGGCGCGGACATCCCGTCGGCGGGGTGCATCGAAGCGAACGCGCACGCGCTCGCGCGCTATTCGGCACTTTGTCAGGAGGCCAACATCGTGCCGATCGTCGAGCCCGAGGTGCTGATCGACGGCGACCACACGATCGAGCGCTGCTTCGAGGTGACGGAGGCGACGCTGCGCGCGACGTTCCAGGCCTGCTACACGCAGCGCGTATCGGCCGAGCACATGATCCTGAAGGCAAGCATGGTGGTCTCGGGCAAGGGATGTTCGGTCCAGGCGTCGGAGGCGCAGGTCGCGGAGATGACGGTGACCGCGCTGCGTCGCTCGGTGCCGGCGGCGCTACCCGGCGTGGTGTTCCTGTCCGGCGGTCAGAGCGACGAGAAGTCCGCCGCGCATCTGTCGGCGATGAACTCGACGCACAGGGCCCAGTTGCCGTGGCCGCTGACCTATTCGTACTCGCGCGCGCTGCATCAGGCCGCGCTGAAGGCGTGGAGCGGCAAGCAGGAGAACTGGAAGAGCGCACAGGCGGTGTTCGCGCATCGCGCGCGCATGTGCAGCCTCGCAGCGCAGGGCAAGTACAGTCCGGCGGAGGAGAAGAAGGCCGCCTGATTGAGGCCGGTCAGGGCAGGGCGCCGATTACTCCCGGATCCCCGCGGCCTTGATCACCGGCGCCCACCGCGCGATTTCCTTTCGAATGAACGCGTTGAACTCCTCGGGTGTCGAGATGGCCGCTTCGGCGCCGTCTGCAGCGAAGCGCTCGACGATTTCAGGCGACATCACGGCACTGGTAATCGCTGAATGCAGCCGCTCGATGATTCGACCGGGCGTCGAAGTGGGCGCCACGATGCCATACCACTGCGTTGCTTCGTAGCCGGGAAGTCCGGACTCCATCATCGTCGGGATCTCGGGGAGAACCTTGAGGCGAGTCGGTCCGCTGACGGCGATCGCGCGCAACTGGCCCGAGCGTACGTGCGGCACGATCGCAGGTACGCCTGCCAACACCATCGAGAGCTGACCGGAGACGACGTCGACGACCGCCGGGCCGGTACCGCGATACGGCACGTGAGTGAGTTTGACCGCAGCGAGCAATCCTAAGTATTCACTGGCGAGATGGCCTGCGCCTCCGACCCCACCCGACCCGTAGCTCACGGCACCAGGCTTCGCCTTGGCGAGCGCGATGAGTTCGGCCAAGGTCTTGACCGGCACCGCAGGGTTCACGGCAAGCAGGTTCGGAAGCCTCGCGACGAGTGTGATTGGGATGAAATCGCGCAGCGGATCGTAGGGCAATTTGCTGTAGAGCGTCGGATTCACGGCGAGTGTGCCGATATGCCCGAGCAGGAGGGTGTATCCGTCGGGCGTGGCCTTGGCCACCGCGGCGCTGCCGATCAGTCCGCCTGCGCCTGCGCGATTGTCGGCGACGATCGACTGCCCGAGATTCTCCCCGGCTTTCTGCGCGACGAGCCTCCCGATGATGTCGTTGGTCCCACCCGGTGCGAACGGAATCACCAGGCGCAGCGCACGCTGCGGGAAAGCCGTCTGGGTCGATCCTGGCCCCTGCGCGTGACAAGGCGCGATGCAGTGCAGCAGAAGCGCTACGGTGCCTGCCAGCGCCGTGCGGCGGCGGTCTCTCGTTTGCATATTGTCTCCTCCGGAGTGTGCACGCGCGCGGCCTATTTTTCGAGACGACCGTCGACCACGACGCCGTTCTCGACCAGCTCGCTTATCTGTACTTCTTCGTAGCCGAGCTCTCGCAGCAGCTCGACGCTGTGTTGCCCGATCGTGGGGGCGGGCAGATAGTCGTCGCGCGCGCCGCACGACAGGACGTTGGGCGGTGCCACGTCCCAGATGAATCCCTCGGTCGGATGCTGCCTTCGCTGCAAGAGACCGACCTCACGCAGGTGTGGATCCTCGAACAGCGACTCGAGGGTGTTGTAAGCCATCGCCGGCACGTCGAGCCGCCCGAACACGTCGAGCCACTCCGCCGTCGTTTTTTGCTTCAGCGCCTCGGCGCGCAGACCGAAATAGTCGGCCACGTTCTTGAAGCGCGCGCCAACCGAATTAAAGCGCACGTCGTTCCGCAGTTCGGGCTGACCGATCGCTTCGAAGAACGCGAACGCCTGCGCATTCGTGTTGGCGGCGATACAGACCCATCCGTCGCGCGTGCGGATCGGACGTGCCGATATATCGAAAATGCGCGGATCGCCCATGTCGCCGAGCGGCGGGTCGAACGTCTTGAGATAGAGGTGTTCCTCGAGAACATACTTGGCGATGTTCTCGAACATCGGCACCTCGACCGACGTTCCTTCACCGGTGCGCGCGCGGTGCAGCAGCGCGAGCAGAACCATTTGTGTCGCGACCAGACCGGCATTCTTGTCGGCCATCACGATCGGCACGAAGCGCGGTTCGCCGAGGGCGCGGTGATTGAGCGCCGCGATCCCCCCCGCACCCTGCACGATCGGGTCGTAGGCAGGCCGGCCGGCGTAGCGCCCCTTGGTGCCGAAGCCGACGATGCCGCAATAGATGATGCGCGGATTAATCGCACGCACCCGTTCGTAGTCGAGCCCGAGCTTTTTCATCGCTGCCGGCCGGACATTCCAGATCAGGACGTCGGCGCGCTCGATCAGCGTATCGATTGCCGCACGTCCCGCTGCGGACTTCAGATCGACCGCGAGCGAGCGTTTGTTGCGGTTCAGCTGGAGGAACTTGGCCGACATCGCCGGCGTATTGCTCGGTCCACCCATCGTGCGCACGAGGTCCCCGGCCGGAGGCTCGACCTTGATCACGTCGGCACCATAGTCGGCAAGCACCTGCGTCACCATCGGGCCGACGACGACCGAGGTCAGGTCGACGATACGAATGCCCGCGAGCGGTCCACCGGCCATGGCGGCGATTCAGCGTCCGTGCGGGGCTGCTGCCCCGTCTGCCGAGGCATACCGCGCTTCAGCAGTGAGTGCGAGGGCGCCCGTGTGATCGGCAGCCCAGAGCCGCACGCCAGTGCCGTCCGCGTTGGGGATGCCGCGAACGAACAGCGGGTTCTGGACGAACAACGGCCGCACATTGCGCGATTCGAAGATTCCGATGGGACGCGGCGCGTGGCGCCGCGCAAGCTCGAACACGAACAGCGTGGTCAACCCACCGTTGACGATCAGGCCCGGATAACCCTCCTCGCCGGTTACGTAGGGCAGATCGTAATGGATGCGATGACCGTTGAAGGTGAGCGCCGAGAACCGGAACAACAGCACGGGATCGGGCTGGATCCTCTGTTCCCATTGGGCGTCGGGCGGCTCGGACGCGGGCTCAGGCGCGCGCGCATCGCCGGCAGGTGTGTCGCGATAGACGATGTTCTGTTCTTCGGTGATGGCCAGACCGCGCACGGTGGACATCTCGTGGCGCAACTTGAGGAACACCAACTCTCCGGTGCGTCCCACTTTAGGATCGACCGCCTCGATCGTCGACACCTTGCGAACTTCGTCACCGACCTTAAGGTCGGCATGGAAGGTCACGCGCTTGCCGGCGAACATCCGCCTTGGCAGCGGTACGGGCGGCAGAAAGTCGCCCCGTTTCGGATGGCCGTCGGCGCCCACTTCGGAGTGACGCACGACGCGCGGGAAGAGAAACGCGTGCCACCCGATCGGCAGGGGTTCGCCGATGCGGGGAAGCGCGTCAGCGCGATCGAGCATCGCGTTGGCGCGATGCACCATGGGCACGGTCACGTAGTCGACCGCTTCCTCTTGGCGTCCGACCCAAGTGCGCAGTTCATCGATGTTCACTTTCGACGCCATCGGTCTCTCCCTCGAATGCGAATCGCGATTTAGCGGCGAGGGCGGCACCAAGGCAAGCAAAGCTTTACGATGACAGCATGCCTTTACCGCATGGTGGCCGATGACGTTGCAGCAGTTGCGTTGCTTGTGCGCCGTGGTCGACGAAGCGTTGAGCATCACGAAGGCGGCCCATCGCCTGCATACGTCGCAGTCGGCGGTGAGCCGACATATCCAGTTGCTCGAAGGCGAGTTGCAGGCGCGGCTGATCGATCGACAGAGCAACCGAACCGTGGCGCTGACGCCGACCGGGCAGGCTCTGCTGCCCACGGCCAGGCGGATCCTCAAGGATGTGCAGTCGATGCGCGACACCGCACGGGATTCAGGCGACATGGCGCGTGGGCGGATCACGATCGCGACCACGCATGTCCATGCGCGGTACACGCTTGCACCTGCGTTCTCGCGGTTCCGGGTCAGTTACCCTGCCGTCACCCTGAACATCGTGCTTGGACGACCCGCGGAGATCGCGCGTTGGGTCTCCACCGGCGAAGCCGACCTCGGCCTCGGCCTGCCGCCCGCCGATCTGCCGCCCGGGTTGCTGGTAACGCCGTGCTGGCGGCTGCCGCATTCGATCATCTGCGCACCGCGGCACCCGATCGCCCGGGCGAAGCGCTTGACGATCGAAACGCTTGCGCGGCATCCGCTGATCACGACGGGGCCGGGTTCGCGGCTTGGCGAGATGGTGCTCGAACGCTTTGCGGCGCACGGGGTGAGACCGCAACTCGCGATGCTTGCGCTCGACATCGAGATGATCAAGATCTATGTCGAGGCGGGACTGGGAATCGGCGTGGTGCCGACGATCAGCGTGCGTCCCGGGACAGGAGAGCGGCTCGCGATCAGGGAGGCCGACGGCCTGTTTCCGTCGTCCCTGGCCGTGCTGTTTTCGCAGAACGATCCGTCGGCGCGCGTATTCGTGCGCGAGTGCATGAACATGATTCTGGCCGCGCCCACATCGGCCCACGCCGAGCGCGTTACGGACGACGCGACGGACGAGCCGTCTGCCCGACGCGCTTCGCGTAGCGCATCGGGCGCGACCGGTGTGGTCGACGCCTGAGGAACTGGGACATCACGCGCTCGTGGCTGACGCACTCGTGGATCACGCCCGTGGCACGAAGTACGCGCGCAATGACGCACTCGCCACATGTTTACGCGCGTCACCGTATTGGCCACGCGCCGCCGGCGTCCCCTCTCTGTTCCGATCTGTTCAACAATACTTTGGCGCCACCCGCGCTGCTCCCACGTCTATCGAAAGAATGCGGCCGTGCGCAACGGTGCTTCTTAGTATTGCCGCATGCAACACGCCCTCCGGCTGCAAATCATCGACGAACGTCCCACGGCCGCGCAAGAGGCGCCAGTCTTCGATTCGTTCAACCGGCGTGCCGACGACAACGGGAACGAAAACCGAACCCGTTGGCGCATCGACCAGCGTCCGATCAGAGGCGAAACTCGGCATCGCTCTTTACCTCACGTTCGGCTCTAACCGCCGGCGTGACCAAGATCCGGTCATCCGATTCGAGCTGAGCTTTACTCGACCTTGACGCCGGCGCGCTTCGCCACCGGCCCCCAGGTCGCCAGATCGTTCGCCACCACTTCGGCGAGTCGTTCCGGCCCACCGGGCGTCATCTCGAGCCCGAGCGCCGCGAACCGTTCACGCGTGTCGGGCAACTGCAGCACCTTCGCGGTCTCATCGGCCAGGCGGTCGATGACCGACTTGGGCGTGCCGACGGGCGCCATCAAGCCATACCAGTTGTTCGCCGCATACTGCTTGATCCCCGATTCGATGAAGGTCGGCACATCGGGCAGGAACGTCGAACGTTTGTCCGACGCGATCGCGATTACCCGCAGCCGGCCTTCCTTGACCAGCGGCGCCGCCGAGGCATAGCTGTCGAACAGCAACTGGATGTGTCCTGCGGTCAGATCGGCCTTGGCAGGACCACTGCCCTTGTAGGGCACATGCGTGAACGCGACCGCGGACAGGCCTTGCAGCAGTTCGATCTCCAGATGCGCGAGGGTGCCGCTGCCCTGAGACCCGAACGCGAGCTCGCGTGGCCGCGCCTTGGCAAGCGCGATCACATCGCGCACCGACTTGACCGGCAGCGACGGATGCGAGACGAGGATGTGAGGCGCATTGGCGAGCAGCGCAACCGGTGCGAAGCTCTTCGCGAGGTCATAGCCCGGCGTCGCGAATACGTTGACCGACACCGCATGGTTGGTGACCGAGGCGAGCAGCAGCGTATAGCCGTCGGGCGCCGCCTTCGACACGAACGCCGGGCCGATGTTCGTGCCCGCACCCGGGCGGTTCTCGATGATGAACGTCTGCCCCAACGACTCCGAGAGTTTCTGCCCGACCACCCGCGCGACCAGATCTGCCGCACCACCGGGAGGCAGCGGCACGATCACACGCACCGGCTTCGCGGGCCAGGCGGATTGCCCGAACGCGGGCGTCATGGCGAGCGACCCCATCGTCAGCGCGATCGTCGCGAGCGCGCGAATGTCGACCGATCCGGCGCCCGCGAATCCCGTTTCGATGGATCTGAGCGCGGCGCGTGGCAAGCCGGCGGTATGGCGTAAAGCGTCGATCAGCGTAACTCCTTCGCGGGTTTGGAGGGTGCGGTTCGGGCGCGCTCGCGCAGGCGGGTCTGCAGTCTGCGGATCAGCTCGCGCTCAGACCGAGACGCCGAATCACTTTCGACCAGCGCGCGATCTCGTCGCGCACGACGATCTGCGCCTGTTCGGGCGAACTGCCGACGATTTCCGAGCCCTCATGGGCCAGCCGATCGCGCACGTCGGGCGCGTTGATCGCCTTCAGCAGTTCCTGATGCAATCGAGCCACGATCTCGCGTGGTGTGCCGCCGGCAACCATCGCGAAATGCTGGCCGGTGGTCACGAAATCGGGGTACCCGGATTCGGCGACCGTGGGTATCTCCGGTGCGCTCGGTGCACGGGCGCGGCTGGTCACGGCGATCGCGCGCAACTTCCCGGCACGCACGAACGGCACACCGGCGGTCATGTTGACCATGAGCACGCCAACCTGTCCGGCGATCACCTCGTTCAGCGCCGCACCCGCGCCCTTGTAGGCGATGTGCTCCATCTTCACACCGACACGCTCGAGCAACAGTTCCATTGCAAGATGCGGGCCGGTACCCGACCCGCCCGACGCGTAGTCGAGCCCCTTGCGCTGGGCGCGGGCAAGCGCGAGCAGTTGCTGGAGATTCTTCACCGGCAGCGAGGGGTGGACTGCCAGCAGCAGCGGGGCTTCGGCCAGTATCGATATCGGGATCAGGTCTTTCAGCGAGTCGTAGGGCAGTTGCGGATACAAGGTGGCGTTGATCACGTAGTTGTTGAGGCCCATCACCAGCAGTGTGTGGCCATCGGGTGCCGATCTTGCAGCAAGCATCGTACCAAGCGTGCCGCCGGCGCCCGGGCGGTTGTCGATCATCACCGACTGTTTGAGGTTCTCGGCGAGCCGGTTGGCAAGTGCGCGCGCGATAAAGTCGCTCGGCCCGACCGGTCCTGAAGGCACGATCACGCGCAACGGCTTGGTCGGGAACGCAGCCGCGGCCGACGATGCGGGCGTCTGCGCGAACGCGGGCATGGTGGTGATCATCATCGCCATCGCAACGGCGATCCAGTTTGCGACCCAGGTCTTCATCGGGCGTTCTCCTGTCGACGTCATGTCGGCTACAACCTGCGTCCGTACAGCTTCATCGCGTTGCCGGCGCAGATCAGCGCGCGGTCGCTCGCGCTCATCCGTTTCAGTTGCGCGAGTCGCTCGAGCGGCTTCTCTTCACCCATGTCGAACGGCGCGTCGGTGGCGAGCACCACGCGGTCGGCCCCCACACGCTCGATCAGATAGCGCAGCGCGCGCTCGTCGTGCACCAGCGCGTCGTACCAGAACCGCCGCAGCATTCGTTCGGGCGAGGTACGGGTGTCGGCCTTGGTGTCCTTGCGCACCTTGTGACCGTGCACGAAGCGCCCGATCTGGTAGGGCACGTAGCCGCCGCCATGCGCGAGCACGATGCGCAGCTGCTTCAGGTCATCGAGCGCTCCGCTGAACATCAGGTTGGCGACCATGATGGTCGTATGCAGCGGGTTGCCGATCAGGTTGCGCAGGTGATAGTTCTCGGTGCCGCACTCGGGCGTGAACGAGTACGGGTGCGCGAAGATGAACACCTTCAGTTCCTGCGCGCGGCGCAATACCGGGCGGAAGCGCGCGTCGGACAACTGCTCATTCTCGACCGAGGTACCGAGTTCGATCGCGCGAAAGCCGTGGTCGCGCACGATCCGCTCGAGTTCGGCGATCGCGGCATCCGGGTTCTGCATCGGCAGCGTGCCCATCCCTTTCAAGCGTTCTGGATACGCCGACACCATGTTGGCGATGCCATCGTTGACCAGCCGGGATGCTTCGAGCGCGACGCCGGCATCGAGCCAGTAGAACAGCACCATCGGCGCCGGCGAGATGAACGAGACATCGAGTCCCTTGCGATCCATGCCGGCCACCTTCACCGCCGGGTCGGAGAACTCCGGGAACACCGGGAACACATTGCCGCCCTCGCGCACGATCCGCCGTTTGCCCTCGCGCTCTTCGAAGCGCATCTGAAAGCGCGCCGGGTCACGTTCGATCGCCTGCATGATCTCGCCGGGAATGACATGGCTGTGCACGTCGATCCGGCGGCTTGCGGGGGTTGCCTTCTTTTTCTTCACGGCCATCTGTCGCTCCTTGGCGGTTCACGGAATTCGATACACATCATCACGGCGCTACCAGCGCGCGATGTGGGGACGCTTGCGCTGTTTCGACGCGCGCTAACTCAGGCGCTGAGGCATGCGCGCCCCTTCATTCGGCCTTGATCCCGGTTTCGCGCACGAGCTTGCCGATCCGCTCGACATCGGCCCGCACCAGCGCCGAGAACGCTTTCGGCGACATCACGTACGGGTCCAGACCCAGCGTCGCAAAGCGCTCCTTCGCGTCCGCTTGTTGGACGACGCGGCCGATGTCGGCGGCAACACGTTCGACGATCTTCACTGGCGTGCGTGCCGGCATGAATGCGCCCCACCAACTGTCGAACACGTAGCCGTGCACGCCGGCTTCTTCGAGGGTCGGCAGATCGGCAGCCTGCGGCGTGCGCTGCGCGGAAGTCACCGCGAACCCACGCAGCTTGCCGCTGCGCAGGTTCGGCACGCCGACCGGGGTACTCGCGAACACGAGATGGATCTGCCCACCGAGCAGGTCGTTGATCGCCTGACCGCTGCCCTTGTAGGCGACATGCAGGATGTCGACGCGCGCGAGCAGCTTGAACATCTCGCAGCCCAGATGCGCCGGGGTGCCGACACCGCCCGAGCCGCAGGTGAGCCAGCCGGGTTTCTGGCGCGCAAGCGCGAGCAGTTCCTTCACGCTCTTCGCCGGCACGCCCGGGTGACCGACCAGCATCGTCGGCGCACTCGCCACCGGCGTCAGCGCCGCCAGGTCGCGTACCGGGTCGTAGCCGACATCGGCATACAGGTGGACGTTGGTCGCGATCGGGCCAACGCCGGCGAGCAGCAACGTGTAGCCGTCGGCGGCCGCCTTCGCGACGAGTGCCGTGCCGATGCTGCCGCCAGCACCCGCGCGGTTGTCGGTGACCACCGCTTGCCCGAGTGCTTCGCCGAGGCCGTGCGCGATCACGCGCGCGACGAGGTCGGAGGAACCGCCAGGCGGAAACGGCGCCACCAGTCGCAATGGCCGGGACGGATAGTCGCGGCCGGTCGAAGCGGGGGTCTGCGCGTTTACTGCACCGGCGACGATGAGCCACGGCAACACGCCGGACAATGCGCGCCAAGGTATCGCCGCACCTGGGGCCAGCCCAGCGCGCGGCAACGCGGGCCGCGCGCGCTGCAAGCCCGTACCGAGCCGCATCAGTCGACCTTCATGCCGGTATCCCTGACCAGTTTCGTCCACTTCGCGACCTCCATCCTGAGGTATTCGGTGAACTGTTCGGGCGTGTTGGACGTCGCCGGCTCGTAGCCGGCGGCCACCAGTCGCGCCTGCCAGTCGGGCTTGCCCAGTGCATTCATCGACTCGGCGTTCAACCGGGCGATCACCGCGCGCGGGGTCGCCGCAGGCGCGAGCAGGCCGTTCCAGCCGATCACTTCGAATTCGGGCAGACCCGACTCGGCGAAGGTAGGCAGGTCGGGTACCAGCCGCGACCGCGCACGGCTCGTCACCGCCAGGCCGCGCAGCTTGCCAGCCTGCATCTGCGGCACCGCCACCGAGGCGATGCCGAACATCATCTGCACCTGGCCGGCGACCACGTCGATCACGGCCGGCGCGGCAGACTTGTACGGGATATGCACGAGATTCAGCTTCGCGGCCGACTTGAACAGTTCGCCCGCGAGATGCGGCGGCGTGCCGTTGCCCGAGGACGCATAGTTGATCTGCCCCGGACGGGTACGCGCGAGCGCCACCAGTTCAGCCAGCGTGCGCACCGGCAACGACGGATGCACGAGCAGCACGAATGGCGACGAGGCGGCGAAGGCGACCGCCGCGAAATCACGGAGCAGATCGGTCGGACCGGGCTGCAGCACGGCATTGATCGTGTAGGAGGCGCTCCCCAGCAACAGCGTGTAGCCGTCGGCGGGCGACTTCGCCACGAGCTCCGCCGCGATCACCCCGCCGCCGCCGGGGCGGGGATCGACCAGGGTCTGCTGCCCCCAGGCCTCGGTGAAGTGCTGTCCGAGCAGACGCGCGACGATATCCGGACCGGGGCCGACGACGATGCGAACGGGCTTCTGGGGAAACTCCTGCGCTCGCGCCTGCATCGTGAACAGCGACGACGATGCCGCAACCACGACTGCCATCCCTGCCTGGGCAAAGGCCCCTGCGCCGGTACCGACCGAACGCCGGCCCAAATTCTTGGTACCGAGGGTGATCAGCGACTTCGCACGCGTGCGCCACTGCATGTCGATCTCCTCCTGCCCGGGCCGGCCGTGCGCCTGTCTTCGGAAGAAACCGTCGACGGTCGCATCTGTGCACCTCGCCCGAATCGAAACGGACTTGCTGAAACTCATCGAGACCCTAGAACCGCTTGTACCCCCGACGACCGGTGCCTGTCACCGTGAACAGTTCTCCTGCGAGCGTGCTGATGTACAGCGTCCCAAGATCCGCGCCGCCGAACGCGCAGCGCGCAGGCAGATCGCCAGGCAGCGGGTGCGACTCGAGCACCGTGCCCGACGGCGTCAACACCATCGCATGTGGCCCGGGACCGCTGCGCCGTGAACCGCACACGGTGACCAGATTGCCCTCGGCGTCGAGGCACATGCCTTCGATGCCGCGATGCGCGCCACGATGATCGGCTCCGAACGTGTGCAGCACGA
The DNA here is from genome assembly GCA_014379045.1 of Burkholderiales bacterium. GTDB lineage: Bacteria > Pseudomonadota > Gammaproteobacteria > Burkholderiales > CAIKXV01 > CAIKXV01. The sequence goes on along the minus strand of JACMMK010000349.1, from coordinate 2,709 downwards.
CCGGTGCCTCGGTCCGCCCGTCGGCGCCGATCGGGTAGGCGCGCAGTTCGCGCGCGCCCGAGCGTCCCGCATCGCCTTCGGCGACATAGAGCGTCCGCTCGTCGGGCGACAGCAGCACCGCGCGCGGGGCGACCGTGTCGTCAGTCACGCGGTCGAGATGCCAGTGGGCGCGCTCGTCGCGCGAGAGCCGCAACACCGACGCATGGTCGAGCGCGGGAAAGATCTGCGGGCCGAACGCGAGCACCGGACTGTAGGGGTCGGAGAACCAGACGCGCCCCTTGCGATCGACGCACAGATCGCAGGGAAAGTTGTGAACCTTGCCGTCGATCCGGGTCGCCGTCGGGTTCGCGCTGCCGCCCGGCTGGAACTGGATGATCCGCCGGCCACCTTCCTGGCAGCCGTAGAGCACGCCGGGCTCGGGCGCGAACGCGATCCCGTTCACCCGGTTCGCATACTTGCGCCACTCGGTGACCTCGCCGCGCGCCGGATCGTGCCGGTAGATGAACCCCGCCTCGGTCGCGCTGACCAGCATGCCGCTGCCGTCCCAGGCCAGGCCGCCGAGGGGACCGGTGAACGGTCCCGCGACCGGTTCGAACTTCCACGCCATCTCGTTTCTCCTTCGCGAACCGCGTATGTCCGTCTGCCGGCGTCTACCAGACGGCGACCCCGGGCAGCTTCACCCGAGTGCGCCAGACCGAGGTGAACGTCGTGATGTAGAGCGTGCGCCAGTCGTCGTCGCCCCAGCAGAAGTTGGTGGCGTGATGACCGGGGACGAAGATGCGCCCGAGCAACCTGCCCGACGGGTCCATCACATGGATGCCGCCGGGTCCGGTGCACCAGACATTGCCTTCGGTGTCGCACTTCATGCCGTCGGCGACGCCGCCTTCGGTGCCGGTCAACTTGTGGAACACGCGGCCGTTGGCGAGGCTGCCATCGGCATTCACGTCGTACACGCGGATGTGCGCGAGCCGTGTGTCGTTCACATACAGCCGCTTTTCGTCGGGCGAGAATGCGAGCCCGTTCGGATAGGTGACCTCGTCGGTCGCGAGGTGCACGGTGCCGCCTTCGGGCCCGACCCGATACACGCCCTGGAGGTCGAGATAGCGCTGCACGTCCTCGGCGACCATGCCCGGGATCACCAGCCCGCCCGCCGAGTCGGTCCAGTAGACCTGGCCGTCGGAGCGCACGACGATGTCGTTCGGCGTGTTGAGCTTGTGCCCGGCGTAGTGCGAGGCGAGCGTGGTGATCGTGCCATCGGGCTCGAAGCGCCAGACGGTGCGCGAGCACCAGCCGGCGACATTCAACCGCCCCTCGCGGTCGAAGGTCATGCCGTTCGCGTGCGCCGAGGGCTTCATCACGATCTCGCGGCCGACCCCGGGTTGCCATTTCCAGATCGCGGAGCCGATGATGTCGACCCAGTAGAGTTGCTTCGTGCGCCGGTCCCATACCGGCCCTTCGCCGAAGGCGAGGCCGTGCATGATCCGGTCGAACGGCGCCGCGGGGTCGACGAGGCGTTCGAGGCCGCCCGCGGCGTTGTCGATATCCAGTGCCATCACGTGTCCTGTTCTAGAGTCTCTCTCGGTGTGGTGCGTGCGGCGCAGGGCTCAATGTCCCGAAGCACCGGCGATCCCGGTCCACGCTTTCGGTGCCATCGCGCGGAAATCGGTGACTGCATCGATCACGACCGGGCGCCCGGCCGCGAACGCGCGCGCGAACGCGGGCGCCAGTTCCTCCGGGCGTTCGACGCGGATGCCCAGGCACCCCATGTTCTCCGCGATCGCGGCGAAGTTGACGTCGCGGAACCCCCAGAGTTCGCGACTGCGCTCGGTCAGCTTGTCGCCGTAGGCGTCATCGATCAGCGGGATCTCCTGGTTGAGCGAACTGTTGTTGTTGACCACCATCACGATGTTGATGCCGTAACGCGCCGCGGTCTCGAGTTCGGCCATGTGATAGTAGAAACCACCGTCGCCGGCGAACGCGACGACCGTCGTGCCCGGCAGGGCACACTTGACGCCGATCGCACCGGGGAGCGCCCAGCCGAGCGAGCCGGCGCAGCGGATCATCCGCTGTCCCGGGCGCAGGAACTCGACCAGCGCGCCGGTCCAGATGCCCGAGTGGCCGGTGTCGGAGACCAGCACCCCGCCTTCGGGCAGCGCCTGGCTGATCTCGTGGCACAGGCGTTCCGGGCGCATCGGCACTGTGTCCGAATGCATCAGGGTTTCCAGGCCACTGCGCCAGTCGGCGACCAGCCCGCGTACCTGTTCGAGCCATGCGTCGCGCCCGGGCGGGGCTTTTGCATCGGCCGACGCATCGAGCAGTTGCTGCAGCACCGTGCGCGCATCGCCGATCAGCGCAATCTCGGTCGCGTAGTTGCGGCCGATCTCCGCCGCATCGATGTCGAGGTGAATCACGGTGGTTCCCGGGCGCGGCACTTTCCAGCCGGTGGTCACCTGTCCGCCGGTATGGCTGCCGATGAACAGCACCACGTCAGCGCCCGCGACCGCCTGATTCGCGCACGAACGCGAGTACCCACCGCATACCCCGACTGCGAGCGGGTGATTCTCGGCGATCGTGCCCTTCGCGTTGAGCGAGGTCGCGACCGGAATCGACAGACGCTCGGCCAGCGCCACCACTTCGGCCTGCGCCGCCGACCACGCGACACCGCCCCCGGCGACGATGATCGGACGCTCGGCCGAGGCGAGCCGCTGC
>JACMMK010000348.1 GCA_014379045.1 Burkholderiales bacterium | reverse complement strand
GGAGCAGACGCATGACCTCTCGCCGAACCGGCGCCGCTGCGCACTTGCCGATCGTGACCATTGCGATCGTTGCATCGGGATTGCTCGCCGGGTCGAAGGCCGGTGCCCAAACCTACCCGGCCAAACCGATCCGTCTCGTCGTCCCCCTCGCCGCAGGCGGCGGTGTCGACCTCATATCCCGTCTCGTCGGTCAGAAGATGTCCGAGAACCTGCGCCAGCCGGTGCTCGTCGACAACCGCCCGGGGGCGTCGACGATGATCGGTACCGAGATCGTCGCGAGATCACCCGCGGACGGCTACACGCTCGTGATGGCGAGCAGCAGTCATGGCATCAACACCAGCCTGTACAAGGTGCCGTTCGACCCGGTGAAGGATTTCGCAGGCATCAGCCTTCTTGCGACTTCGCCATTGCTGCTCGTCGTGCATCCCAGCGTGCCCGCGAAGTCGCTGGCCGACCTGATTACGTTGGCCAGGAAGAATCCCGGCAAGGTCAACTACGGCTCCAGTGGCAACGCGAGCGTGCTTCACTTGAGCGGCGAGATGTTCAACGTGCTGGCAGGTGTCAGGACGGTTCACATCCCGTACAAGGGAAGCGGCCCTGCGATCCCTGCGGTGCTTGCCGGAGAGATCGACATGCTGTTCTCGACGCCAGTGTCCACGATGCCACTGGTTCGCAACGGCAGGCTGCGCGCGCTCGCGACCACCGGTCTGAACCGGTCGCGCGTGACGCCAGAGCTTCCCACTGTCGCCGAGGCAGGACTGGCAGGATTCGAGACCGGGGCGTGGTATGCATTGCTTGCGCCGGCCGGCACACCGCCCGCGGTGATCGAGCGCCTCAACGCCGAAGCCGTGAAGGCGGTCCAGTTGCCCGACGTGACGAGCCGGCTCGATGGCGAAGGCATCGAGATCGTGGGCAGCACGCCGGAGCAGGCGATGCAATACATCCAGGCGCAGCTCGCCCGATGGGCAAAGGTGATCAAGGCCGCCGGGATCAAGGCCGAGTAGGTCGCCACGTAGTAGAACCTGCGCGGCATTCGCGCCAACGGAGAAAACGACGATGGATCTCGGCCTTCGTGGCAAACGCGCCTTGATGCTCGCCGCGAGCCAGGGTCTCGGTCGTGCAGCGGCCGAGGCGCTGGCAGCGGAAGGCGCTGACCTCGTGGTCTCCTCGTCGAATGCACAACGCTGCGAAGCCGCCGCGCTGGCGATTGCGTCGGCACATGGCACGCGGGTGGTTCCCGTCGTCGCCGATCTGTTCGACCCCGACAGCATGGATCGGCTTTTTTCACGGGCGCTCGAGGCGCTCGGTGGCATCGACATCCTTTTCCTGAATCATCCGGGACCGGCGCTGGGACTCGCCGCCGATATCGATGTCGACCTGCTGGAACCCCAGTTCCGGATGATGCTTGCGAGCCCGATCCGTCTCATCTCGCACGCCCTTCCAGGCATGCGTGCCCGACACTGGGGCCGCATCGTATCGGTCGGTGGCGGTGGCATGGTCACACCGCTTCCGAACAAGGTGATGGACGACACACTCAGGCCCGCCCTCGCCGGCTACAGCAAGGCGCTCGCGAACGAAGTGGCCGTCGACGGAATCACCGTCAATATCCTGCTGCCGGGGACGTTCATCACCGACCGTGTACATGCCTCCACCGCCTCGAACGCCGCGCTGTGGGGGATCAGCGTCGACGAAGCGATGCAGCGACGGATCGAACAGATTCCCGCAAGACGGTTCGGCGAGATGGACGAGTTCGGTGCGGTCGCCGCGTTCCTGTGCAGTACGCGCGCGAGCTACATCAACGGCAGTGTCGTTCGCGTGGACGGAAGCCAGATCAAGAGTATCTACTGACCCTGCCCCGGGCAGGGCACGCGGGGCCGGCCGTGCACTGGGGATCACCTTCGGACGTAGCGACGGCAGCGCGTGAACTGGAGGTCCGTGACCTGCGACCCGATCTGCGCCCACGCGTCGAACACCCGTGAACGCCAAGCCTGCGTCTGGGTCGCCTCGGTATCGTCCGAGTGATAGGTCACGATATGCCGGTGAGTTCCTGCGCTGGCGATGAACGAACGCACGCAAAGCAACCCGTCATCGCAGGCGAGCGCGACCACATGGTTGTCGATCCACGCGCAGAGCGCTGCAGCCTCGCCAGGCGCCGGATTGACCGCGACCACCATCAGCGCGCCGGCGTCTGCGGGGGGAAGTCGATCGCCCGGCCATGTCTGTTCCGCTTCGGCCCGCAGTCGCTTGATGCAACGCCAGCCGACGCGTCGCGTCCAGGGAGAATTGTTCTGGTAAGCCACAGCGAGGTAGTCGGGACTGCGCAGCACGTCCTGCGCCGCGAGCTCGTACGTCGTCATCGATACTTTCGCGTCATCGACGCTCAGCCATCGGCGCAGCAGAAGGAAGCCAGGTAGGCGCTCGCGCTCGGGGATGTGCTCGGTGTCGTACCAGTCGTGAAACTCGTCTTCGGCGACCGGTGAGAAGTCGAACGAGGAAATGAGCAGGCCGAGCCGACGGCTCATCGGGCGCCTCCGAGCGATCGCGCACGTCCCACCATTGCACTGTCGGCGCCTGCGCCCGATTCGCCTACGTCGATCCCCGACCTGCGGCCGGGGCCCCTCGCCGCGGGGCTCATCGCGCTATCCTCGCGCTCCCGGCTCGGTGTTCTGGAATTCACTCGATGTCGATCACGTCTTTCGCTCATGTGTTCCCTCGTCAACGACTGATGATCGCCGAAGGCGCGATCGGCCGCGTGGCGACCGAGACTCGAGCCGAGGGTATCGCGCGGCCGTTCGTCGTATGCAGCGAGCGCGGCAGCCACAGCGCGCTGTTCGCGACGATGATCGAAGGCTTCGGCGGCGACGCGACGGTGTGGAACCATGTACCGTTGCACGCGCCGTTGTCGGTGACGATCGCCGCAGCCGCTGCGGCCGGTGCGGCGGGTTGCGACGGAATCGTTGCATTCGGCGGGGGCAGCGTGTCCGATCTGGCCAAGGGCGTTGCGCTGGCGCTCGCCGAGGGCCCGGAGATCGAACGTTTCGCGATCGTGCGCGAAGCCGGACGCATCGTCGGTCAACGCAGCCTCGCGGCGAAGTTGCCGCTGGTGGCAATACCGACCACGCTCTCGGGCGCCGAGGTGACGCCAGGCTTCAGCCTGACCCGCGATGACGCCTACAAGATCCTGTTTCGCGATCCACAGCTCGCCGCACGTGTGCTCGTGTTCGATCCCGCGGTGCTCGACGGCATGCCTGCGCACCTGCTCGCCGGTTCGCTTGCCAACGCGATCGCGCACGGCTGCGAGGCGCTTTATTCGACAGCCCGTACCCCGATCTCGACGCTGTTTGCGCGGGAGGGTCTGGCGCGCCTCGTGCACGGTGCGCATGCGTGGTTCGCGGGCGGCAATGCCGGAGCGGAAGACCTGCTCCTGGGCAGCTATCTGGTGGCCGCAGCGATCGTCAACGCGCGTACGGCGCTTCACCACGCCACGTGTCACAAGCTTGCGCCGGTACTCGGTGCCGCACATGGCGAGGTCAACGCGTTGGTGCTGCCGCATGCCCTCGCGTTCAATTTTCCGGCCTGCCCCGAGGTCGTCGCCGACATCGCCTCAGCGATCGAGGGACGTGCGCACGCGCCCAGTGCGTCGACCGCGAAGGCATTGATCGAACGGCTCGGCCACTTCAGCCGGGTCGCCGGGCTGCGCACCCGGTTGCGCGAGTTCGGCATCGAGCGCGCTGACCTGGCGCATGTCGCGGCCCGAATCTTTGCCGAACCGGGGCTGACCTTCAATCCCCGACCGATCGAGTCGGTGCGTCAGATCGAGGAGATGCTCGAGCGCGCCTGGTGACGTCATCTGCGAACCGAGGACGACCCAGCATCTGCTCGATCCATACCGCAGCCGCGAGCAGCGCGCCTTCGGCGTGCCACGGCGCGACCAGTTGGACACCGACCGGCAGGCCGTTCGGACCCGCCATTACCGGCATGCTGAGGCAGGGTAGGCCAAGCAGACTCCAGCGTCGATTGAACGCGGCGCTGCCGGTCGTCGCGAGCCCCGCCGGCGCCTCGCCTGTCGCACTGGGGGTCAGCAGCACACCCTGATCGCGGACCCAGCACGCGACGGCCGCGCGGCATTCCGCTGCGACCGCGCAGGCTGCACGGTAGATCGCCTCGGGTTGGCTCAGCCCGTGTTCGAGCCGTGTGCGCAGCCTCTCGCTCAGTTGCGCGGGCGCGCTGGCATGCTCGAAGGCGAGCGCGCGTGCCGCTTCGAAATGCTCGATCTGGGGATGGATCTCGCCCAGCCGTTGACACGGCGTGGGCAACTCGGCGCGACGTACGCATGCACCCGAGGCCGACAGACGTTGTGCCACGGTTTCGAGCGCCGACCAGGCCTCTGGCTGCGCCTCGTCCGCCGCGTCGGTGCGCACCACGGTCACCCGTTGCGGCGCGACCGGCACCGCCGCCGCCTGCATGAAGGAAGGGCGCTTCGCCATCGCCGCCGCCATCAACGCGGCGTCGGTCACGCTGCGCCCGAAGCTGCCGAGCGTATCGAGCGATTCGGCGACCTGCTTGACACCCTGTCGGCTGGTCCAGCCAAACGTCGGCTTGAAGCCGACGACGCCACAGAAGGCGGCAGGTCGAACGATCGAACCCGCGGTCTGAGTGCCGCACGCCAGCGGCACCATCCGGTCAGCGACGGCGGCAGCCGAGCCGCTCGACGAGCCACCCGGCGTATGCGCGGTGTTCCACGGATTGCGGGTGGGTCCGGGAAACGAGGTCGCGAACTCCGCGGTCACGGTCTTGCCGAGAACGAACGCGCCTTCGGCGCGCAGCAAGGCAACGCAGGCTGCGTCCGCACGCGGCCGATGACCTTGGTATATCGGCGAGCCGTACGCAGTCGGCAGGTCCGCGGTGTCGATCACGTCCTTCACCCCTATCGGCAGTCCGTGCAGCAAGCCCGCGGGCGGGCGCGCGTCGCAGTCGCGTGCCGCAGCTAGTGCGCGTGCTGCATCGAGCGCGGTCCAGGCGTGCACTTCGTTCTCGCGCGACGCGATGCGCTCGAGGCATGATTCGAGCAGGCGCACCGCAGTGAGTCGCCCCGCCCGGATCAGCGTGGCGGCCTCACTGGCATCGAGATCATGCGGCGTCATCGTCGTCCGTCCACTGCCCTGCGCCCGCGCGAAGGACGGCGGCGCCCGGCGGCTCCCGGCGTGGCGACTTCAATCGACCTTCACCTGCGCCGACTTGATCACGGCGCCCCACCGCTTGATCTCGGCTGCGATGTACGCGCCATACTGCTCGGGCGTGCCCTCGATCGGCTCGATGCCCAGCTCGCTGTAGCGCGCGCGGATGTCCGGCAAGCGCAGCACCTTGCGCACTTCGGCATTCATGCGATTGATGATCTCGCGCGACGTGCCGGCCGGTGCCATGAACCCGTACCACGATGTCGCCTCGTAGCCGGGCACCGTGTCCGAGATCGGCGGCAGGTCGGGGAGCTGCGCCGAGCGCGTGGCCGTGGTCACCGCGAGTGCGCGCAGCTTGCCGGCCTTCACGTACGGTGCGAACAGCGGCATGTCGGAGAACATGAACTGCGTCTGACCGGACAGCAGGTCAGGCATCGCTGCCGATGCGCCCTTGTAGGGGACATGCACCATTGCGGTCTTGGTCATCGACTTGAGAAGTTCGGCGGTCAGATGCAGTGCGGTGCCATTGCCCGACGATCCGAAGTTCAACTCGCCCGGGTGCGACTTCGCCAGCGCGATCAGTTGCGCGACATTCTTTGCCGGCAGCGCCGGATGCACGGCGAGCACGTACGGGCCGCTCGCCACCTGCATGATCGGCGCGAGATCCTTCTGCGGGTCGTAGGGCATCTTCGGGTAGAGGCCGACGTTGACTGCGGTCGAACTCGTGGAGCCGAGCACCACCGTGTAGCCGTCGGGGGCTGCCTTCGCGACGACGTCCATTCCCAGGACGCCCCCGGCACCGGCGCGGTTGTCGACGATGAACTGCTGCCCCAGCGCTTCGGACAGACGCTGGCTGATCAATCGGGCGATGATGTCGGTCGTGCCCCCCGCCGTGAACGGAACGACGATTCGAACCGTTCTCGTCGGCCAGGCTTGCCCCATGGCGTCCCGATCTATCAACAGCAGTCCGGGCAAGGCCACGAGGGCGACGCGGATGATTTGTACGCGATCGTGCATGTTCGGCCTCTTTCGAGTTGAGCGGTATGCGCTGTCGGAGCACAAGCAAGAGGCGCGCCGAACGCGTGTCACGATCAGCGCGCAAGCGCGCCGGCGAGCCAGTCCGACCACGGACGAGCAAGGACCATCGGGTCGAGGCTCTCGAGCCCCTCCACTGCATCCACGAAGCGCGGATGACGCGTGCCGGTGATCGCATGCGCCTTCGCCCGGATCTGTGAATCGTCGAAAGGACGATCGGGACCGCCGCGCGCACTCAGACATTCGCCGGTCACGCGGGTACCGTCGCCCAGCGCCAGCGTCACCCGGGCCGGGCGATCGAACGGCCG
>JACMMK010000036.1 GCA_014379045.1 Burkholderiales bacterium | reverse complement strand
TTTTCCGACGAGGCCCCCGAGATGGTTTCATCCGCATCGTCTACTGCATCGATCGTGACCCTGGTGCCGGAATCATCGGGCGACAGCGCCGAAGATCGCTGGTTCGACTCGTTGTCGCATCAGGTGAACACGTTCGACCCCGCACGTCTGCCCAGACTGTCGCCGCTGGCGGCACGCCTGTCGGGCATGAATGTGAGCGAGATCGGGTCGGCACGCGAGTTCAGCCGACTGATAGAGCACGAGCCCGCGCTCGTCGCACGTCTGGTCGGGCTGGCGAATTCGGTCGCGTTCGGCGTCCCGGGACGCCGCTTCAACACGCTCGAACAGGCTCTGATGCGGATCGGCCTGCATCAGTCGGCGCAGATCTGCTTTGCATTGCTGTGCAGTCAGGCGATGGGCGACGCGATCGCGCCGCGCTGGCGCAATGCGCTCTGGGTGCATGCGCTGTGCGCGGCTGCCTCGGCACACAAGCTCGCGCGCGAACTCGGGTCGTGCGATCCCAACGATGCGTACCTCGGCGGCCTCATCTACGACATCGGCCTGATGGCGCTCGAATGCATCCAGCCGCACACGCTCGATGCGATCGCGAGTGCGGCATCCGCAGCGGGTACGACGCTGCGCGAAGTCGAGAACGAACGCGTCGGTGACGCACGCGATCGGCTGGCGCGCACGCTGCTGTCAAGCTGGTCGCTGCCGGCACCGATCATCGAAGCGGTGACCCACCGGGCGCTGTCGACGATGGGTCAGGATTCGATGCCGGCCGTGCTGTGGTGCGCCGATCGCATGGCGCGCTCGCGTCGGCTGGTCGAGGCGATCTACGTCGGCGAAGAACCCCCGTTGCCGCTCGCGCTTTGCAGCGAAGCGGCGTTGCCCGACGCGTTCTACTCCGCCTGTTCGCTGGCGCCCGAAGAGACGGTGAAGATCGAGGCGCGGGTCGCCAGCCAGGTGCAGGCACTGCGCGCGATGGCGGCGATGTTTGCGCAGATCCGATGATAAACGCTACCGCGAGCTGACCCATTCCGATGGATGATTCCCTGGATTTCACCGCCACCGCCGCGCCGGCGAAGGCCGCCCCCCCGGTGCCTGCGAGCGCGCCACCCGAAGCATCGGGCCCGCTCGGTAAACTTTCGGCACGGCTGGAGACCCTCGATCTGTCGGCCCTGCCGCGCGTCTCGCCGGTTGCCTCACGCCTGGCCGCGCTCGACCCGTCGCAACTCGACTCGATCAAGGAGTTCTGCGCGATCATCGAGCAGGAGCCGATCTGCGTCGCCAGGCTGATCGGGCTCGCGAACTCGGTCGCATTCGGCGTCGCCGGCAGGAAGTTCATCTCGCTCGACCAGGCGGTGCAGCGCATCGGCCTCGAGCGCGCCGCGCAGACTGCGTTCGGCATGCTGTGCGGCCAGGCGTTGAACAAGGGTCTGTCGTCGCAGTGGCGTGAGTTCCTGTGGCTGCATGCGATGGCGGTTGCCCATGGCGCGAGCCTGATCGCGACCAAGGTCGCACCGCACGAGCGCGCCAACGCGTACCTCTGCGGGATGATCTACGACATCGGCACGCTGGTGATCGAGTGCCTTCAATCAGGCACGCTCGACCTGCTGCTGCAGACGGCGAACGCGCGCGGCCTGAAACTGGGCGAAGTCGAGAACGTGATGCTCGGCAAGGCGCGACGCGCAGTGTCCAAGGCGTTGCTGCGCAAATGGAGCCTGCCCGACGAGATCGTACTGGCCGTCGCGGAGCGTGATCCAGACTTGATGGAGCGCGACTCGCTCTCGGCCATTCTCGCCCTGGCCGACGAGATCGCACGTTCGGGCGTCGTGCTGGGCGCCGTGTATTCCGAAGTGCAGTCTCCGTTCGCGCTCGACTCGGTGGTGCTCGAGGACCTGTCTGCGCGCAGCGTCTCGCTGATCTCGCTCGATGCGGAAGAGATCGGTGCGATCGGTGAACGACTGTCGACGCAGGTGGTCGCATTGAGGGCCACGGCCGAGGCGTTTTTTCACGCGACCTGAGCCGGGCCCCCGGTCGACGCGGACGCCTGCGCGCGTCCTGCGTCGCGGCTGCGCTACCCTTGCGCGCATGCCGACGTGTAACGATTTCCATGCCGCTTGTCTCTCGCGATGCACGACCACGTGGCGGACGGCGCTGCGCAGTTTGTTGCGCGAGCGGCGATGCGACGTGCGTGTCGGGTGCGATCGGGGTGGCACCGGTGCCAGGCGCACCGAACGCGTCGCGACCTGCGTGCCAACGATCCGGTGGACGCTCGCGCTGACGGCATGCGCGTGCTTCGCCACCTTCACCGCCGTCGCGCAGGCGCAGGACGCGGAAGTCTGCGGCCGACCCGGCACCTGGCTCGGCGCTGCGGGAGCCGCGTTCAAGCCTCGCGCCGCAACGGAAATCATCGCCGATGCGGCCCGACGCACGGTCGTGCTGCTCGGCGAGCAGCACGACAACATCGAGCATCATCGCTGGCAACTGCAGATGCTCGCGGCGCTGCACGGGCGCCGCGCCGATCTCGTGATCGGCTTCGAAATGTTTCCGCGGCGGGTACAGGGCGCGCTCGATCGCTGG
>JACMMK010000347.1 GCA_014379045.1 Burkholderiales bacterium | reverse complement strand
GTCGTCGGGTCGGGGCCGGCGGGGCTCGCCTGCGCCCAGCAATTGGCGCGGGCCGGTCACGCGGTGACGGTATTCGAGAAGAGCGATCGCATCGGCGGACTGCTGCGCTACGGCATCCCCGACTTCAAGATGGAGAAGTCGCACATCGATCGTCGCGTCGAGCAGATGCGCGCCGAAGGCGTCGAGTTCCGTGTCGGCGCGCTGGTCGGCAGCGTCGATTCGCCCGGTGTCGCCAACAGCGCCAGCGAGACGATCGCGCCCGCGCAAGTCGTCGACGGGTTCGACGCCGTGGTGCTCGCCGGGGGCGCTGAAGCGCCGCGCGATCTGCCGGTGCCGGGCCGCAGCCTGCGCGGCATCCACTATGCGATGGAGTTCCTGCCGCAGCAGAACAGGATTGTCGCCGGGGACGACGTGCCGGAACAATTGCGCGCGACCGGCAAGCACGTGGTGGTGATCGGCGGGGGCGATACCGGGTCGGACTGCGTCGGCACGTCGAACCGCCACGGGGCCGCGGCCGTCACCCAGTTCGAGTTGCTGCCGCAACCTCCCGAGCAGGAAGACAAACCCATAGTCTGGCCCTACTGGCCGATCCGGCTGCGTACCTCGTCGTCGCATGAGGAAGGCTGCGAGCGCGATTGGGCGGTGACCACCAAGGCCTTCAAGGACGATGGACAGGGCAATGTTGCGGCCTTGATCGGCGCGCGCGTCGAGTGGGCGAGGGATCCGGCAAGCGGTCAGATGAAGATGCGCGACGTGCCTGGCTCCGAGTTCGAGATCAGGGCCGATCTCGTTCTGTTCGCAATGGGCTTCGTGGGACCGGTGGCGTCGATGCTCGATGCGTTCGGGGTGAAGAAGGACGCGCGCGGCAATGCGGGCGCGACCACCGACGGCGACGGCAGCTACGCGACGAATGCGCCGAAGGTGTTTGCCGCCGGGGACATGCGCCGCGGACAATCGCTGGTGGTATGGGCGATCCGCGAGGGCCGTCAATGCGCACGCGCCGTCGACGAATACCTGATGGGTCGCTCGGACCTCCCGCGGTGAGGCGAGGACGCTCGACGAACTCTCCTATACTCGAAGCCGTGCGCGTTCAACGTCTGAACGCCTGCTGCGGGTGCTGCCGAGGATTGACCGATGCCTGATCTCCAGAACGACCGCCTGCTGCGCGCCCTGATGCGCGAACCGGTCGACCGGACGCCGGTATGGGTGATGCGCCAGGCTGGTCGCTATCTGCCGGAATACAACCAGACGCGCGCGCGCGCGGGCAGTTTCGTCAAGTTGATGAAGTCACCGGCGATGGCAGCGGAAGTGACGTTACAGCCGCTCGCGCGCTTCGACCTCGATGCGGCGATCGTGTTCTCCGATATTCTTACCGTGCCCGATGCGATGGGCCTGGGGCTCTATTTCGCAGAGGGGGAGGGGCCGCGTTTCGAACATCCGCTGCGCGACCCGCAGGCGATAGCGGCGCTTCGTATCCCGGACCCTGCCACCGACCTGCGCTACGTGATGGACGCGATTGCCGAGTGCCGGCGCGGACTGGCGGGCAAGGTCCCGCTGATCGGCTTTTCCGGCAGTCCCTTCACACTCGCGTGTTACATGATCGAGGGCGGCGGCAGCGACGATTTCGCCCGGGTCAAGCAACTGATGTATGGCGATCCGGCGTCGATGCACCGATTGCTCGATATCAACGCGCGCGCCGTCAGCCAATACCTCGACGCCCAGATCGAAGCGGGCGCGCAGGCGGTCATGCTGTTCGATACCTGGGGCGGGATGCTTTCTGCCGAACGGTATCGTGAATTTTCGTTGCGCTATCTCGAACAGATCGTCGGCTCGATTCGGCGCGAGGCCGAAGGGCGGCGGGTACCGATCATCGTGTTCACCAAGGGCGGGGCAATCTGGCTCGAGTCGATTGCCGCGATCGGCGCCGATGCCGTCGGTCTGGACTGGACGATCGATATCGGCACGGCAAGAAAGCGCGTGGGCGATCGCGTCGCGTTGCAGGGAAACCTCGACCCGATTGTGATGCTGACCGATCCTGCGACGATTGAAAACGAGGTCGAGCGCATTCTTTCCAGTTTTGGGCACGGCTCCGGGCATGTCTTCAATCTCGGGCATGGCATCACCCGCTTCACGCCGCCCGAGCACGTGGGCGCGCTGGTCGACGCCGTGCATCGATCAAGCCTGCGATTCCATGCCACTGCCGGTACGAAGTGAGCCGGTTCGTCCGTTGACGCGGCTCCGGCGCTAGGGTGATGCACAACGGCGATCTGCTCACTACGCAGGCATGATTCTCGAAGTCGCCTCCAGACATTTTCTTAAGTCATTGTTATAACGGTAATTCAACGCTCCGCCATCCAGGATTTGTGTATCCACAACTCCTGCTCAGCTCGCCCCGGCGCTTCCCGAAAAAACTATCGACAAAGTTATCCACAACGCGGGGGCAAGCGCGTGCGAAGAATCCTCGTCCGACTTCGCCGTGGTGCGCGTGGCTCTCGATGTGCCGCTCGAACAGCTGTTCGATTATCGCAATGATGCCGCATCCAGTGCCGACGTCGGCAGGCGCGTGGGCGTGCCGTTCGGACGAACGGTGACCACTGGCATCATCTGCGCATTGGCGCGCGATTCGGAAATCCCGCCTTCGCAGTTGAAGCCGATCGGCGCAATCGACCGTTCGGTAGCACCGATCCCGTCAGACGTCATCGAAACGCTTCGTTTCGCCAGCCGGTATTACCAGTCGTCGTTCGGCTCGGCCTTGTTTACGGCGCTTCCCCCTGTGGGGACCTCGGCGATCCCTACCGAGCACGCCGCGCGGGCGCTGGCGTGGACGTTGACCGACGCAGGTCGCCAGCGACTTCTACATCCGCCGAAGCGAAGTGCACCGCTGCAGCAAAAGATCCTTGAGCGACTTCAAGCCGGTGCGATAACACCGCATTGCCAGATCGGCGGTAAGTCGGTACGCGATTCACGGATCCGATTGATTCTTGGAGATTTTGCTTTAAAAGGCTGGGCTGCTGAAAGCGCCTATGTTGCGCACCATCCAGCCGCGCCTGAACCATTCATCGAGCCCTCGATCCACCTCGCATTGACTTGCGCTCAGACGGTAGCGGCGGCAGCCTTGACCGAGGCCGCGGGCCGATTCGGCGTGCATCTGTTGTTCGGCGTGACCGGCAGCGGCAAGACCACGGTGTACGCCCGCGCAATGCAGAACATCCTTCGGCGCGCCGAGCAGGTGTTGATGCTGGTACCGGAAATCAATCTGACTCCGCAACTCGAAACCGCGCTGAAGAGCGACCTGCCGTCGGCACATGTGGTGGTGTTGCATAGTGGACTGACCGCATCCGAGCGACGAAAACGATGGCAGGAGGCCGCGACCGGGATCGCGGACATCGTCGTGGGGACCCGTCTTGCCGTATTCAGCCCGATGCCTCGGCTCGGAATGATCGTCGTCGACGAGGAGCACGACGGCTCCTTCAAGCAGGCTGAAGGATTGCGCTACCACGCGCGCGACGTGTCGGTCTGGCGCGCGCGTGCGCGCGGTGTACCGGTGGTGTTGGGAAGTGCGACGCCAGTACTGGAGACCTTGAACAACGCAAGGTCCGGACGCTACCGGCTGCTCGAACTTCCGACCCGACCTGCCGGGCCCATGCCGTCGATTGAGTTGGTGGACCTGCGTCGCCAACCCAGGATTGCTGCGCACAATCCCACGCTGTCCGCGCCGCTGCTGGACGCGCTGAGAGAACAGTTGGAACGCGGCGAACAGAGCCTGATCCTGATCAACCGGCGCGGGTACGCCCCCGTGTTGCGCTGCAACAGCTGTGGTTGGGCCGCAGGGTGCCCACGCTGCAGCGCACGTCTGGTATTGCACGCGCGGCAACGCGCCCTGCGTTGCCACCACTGTGGTCAGTGCGAACGCCCGCCCCAGCATTGTCCTGGTTGCGGCAACCCCGACCTGACGCCGTTGGGGCACGGCACGCAACGCCTCGAAGAATCGCTGGTGAGCCTGCTGCCCGAAGCTCGCCTGTTACGCATCGACCGGGATTCGATTCGGGGTGCAGCGGCATGGGCGCGCGCGCGCGAACAGATCCAACGCAGGGAAGTAGATCTGCTCGTCGGCACGCAGATGCTTGCCAAGGGGCACGATTTTCCGCGCCTGACATTGGTAGGGGTCGTCGACAGCGACCAGACGCTCTATAGCAGCGACTTCCGCGCGCCGGAACGGCTGTTCGCGCTCTTGACGCAGGTTTCCGGGCGCGCGGGTCGTGCCGATCTTCCGGGACGGGTATTGATCGAGACTGCGCTCCCCCATCACCCTTTATTCGCGGCGCTGATCAAGCACGACTACGCCAGCTTCGCCACGCAACTGCTCGAGGAACGGCGGCGTCTTGGGTTACCCCCGTTCTCGTCGCAGGCGATCCTGCGCGCCGATTCCCCCGCACTCGACGATGCGCTGAGCTTCCTCGCCGAGGCCAGGCGTCTCGCGCAGGTGCTCGATCCGGCGATCACGCTTTACGATCCGGTCCCGGCGTTGCTGATGCGCCGCGCCGGGCGCGAACGCGCGCAACTGCTGGTGCAGTCGAAACATCGCGGCCGCTTTCAGGGTTTCCTGACCCGCTGGCGCACGCAGCTCGTGGCGCAGCGACAGTCGCGCGTGCACTGGATCCTCGATGTCGACCCGCTTGAGCTTTGAGGCGGGCAAGCGCGTCACTATCGCCCGCGCCAGCCAAGTAAACTCGGCGGCTTTACTCGCTGCGTCGAGTCTCTACCGGCGAGCCCACTTCAGAGTCCCATGATCGAGAGCGATCTGAAATCCACTTGCATCGCACTGTTACGCCGCGCGCTGGAGTCGGTTGTGCCGGCGAGCGGGCTCGAGGTGCAACTCGAACGTCCTAAACAGCGCAGCCACGGCGACTACGCGTGCAATCTCGCGCTGCAGCTGGCCAAACCCCTGGGTCGAACACCCCGCGATATTGCGGCAATGCTGGTCGCAGCGCTGCCGCCTTCGGAGAGTCTCGAGCGCGTCGACATCGCGGGGCCAGGGTTCATCAATCTGACGGTATCGCGCGCGGCACGGCGTGCCGTCGTCGAGCGCGTGCGCGCCCAGGGGCAGGCGTACGGAACGCGGGCACGAAGCACGCCCGAGCGGGTGCAGATCGAGTTCGTCTCGGCCAACCCGACCGGTCCCCTGCATGTCGGGCACGGCCGCGGCGCCGCGTATGGCGAGAGCCTTGCCAACGTCCTGAGCGCCGTCGGCTACGACGTGAGCCGGGAGTACTACGTCAACGACGCCGGCCGGCAGATGGACATTCTCGCGCTGTCGACGTGGCTGCGCTACCTCGAGGCCACATCGTCGTCTCCGGCGTCTGCTGACCCGTTGCCGTTTCCGCCAAACGCGTACCAGGGCGATTATGTGCGCGAGATGGCCGCCGACCTGATGCGCAGCCACGGTGAGCGCTTCGCCCGGATGCGCACCGATGTCGAAGCCGGCACCCCCGCCGCTGAGTTCGATGCCGAAGGACGCCTCGACGCCCTAATCGCCAACGCGAAGCGCTTGCTCGGCGCGGACTATGCGGTGGTGCACACCCATGCACTGACGACGCAACTCGCCGACTGCCGCGACGATCTGACCGGATTCGGCGTCGAGTTCGATCGATGGTATTCGGAGAAGTCACTGTTCGACAGCGGCGCCGTCGCCCGCGCGGTCGCGCAACTTGAACAGGGCGGACACCTGTATCGCGCCGACGGCGCGCTCTGGTTCCGCTCGACCGCGTTCGGCGACGAGAAAGACCGTGTCGTCCAGCGCGACAACGGCGCGTTTACCTACTTCGCCTCCGACATTGCCTATCACCTCGACAAGTTCGAACGCGGTTTCGATCGCGTGATCGACGTCTGGGGTGCGGATCATCATGGCTACATTCCCCGCGTCAGTGGCGCGCTGCGCGCGTGCGGTGTCGACGCCGATCGCCTGACCATTGCGCTGGTCCAGTTCGCCGTGCTGTATCGCGACGGAGAGAAGCTGCCGATGTCGACACGCGCGGGACAGTTCGTGACGCTGCGGGCGCTGCGCACCGAGGTCGGCAACGATGCCGCCCGGTTCTTCTATGTATTGCGCAAGAGCGATCAGCACCTGGATTTCGACCTCGACCTGGCCAGATCGCGCAGCAACGAGAACCCGGTCTATTACATCCAGTATGCGCATGCGCGCATCTGCAGCGTGTTCGAGCAGTGGCGCGCCGAGGTTCCGCCCGCGGGCATCTCAGCAGGTGACGCGCTGCCGGGCGCGATCGACCTCTCTGCCCTCGACAACGCGCACGAACTGGCGTTGATCGACCGGCTCGATGCATGGCCCGAGACGCTGGAACTCGCGGCGAGCGATCTGTCGGTGCACGGCATCGCGTTCTATCTGAAAGATCTCGCCGGCGACTTTCACAGCTATTACAACGCCGAGAAGGTGTTGGTCGATGATGAAAAGACCCGGCTCGCCCGGCTCGCGCTGCTCGACGCGACCCGTATCGTGCTTGCCAGCGCGCTGCGCCTGCTCGGCGTCGACGCACCCACCCGAATGTAATTGGGGCACCTCCGACGTTCTGCACGATGAGCCGAGACTACAAGAAACCCGAACCCCGCGGCCGCACCGGTACCATCGTGCTCGGCATATTCATCGGCCTGGTTCTGGGCCTGATCTCGGCACTGGGCATCGCGTTCTACCTAGACCGCGCGGCAAGTCCCTTCCTCGGCCGCGACAAGCCTGCGCCGGTGCCCGTTCCCGGAAAAGGCGCGACGGTGACCCCACCGCTCTCGCCGGTCGGCAAGACAGGGCCCGAAGCAAAGCCGCGTTTCGATTTCTACACGATACTGCCCGGGGTCGAACAGCCGGCGACCGACCAGGACTTGCGCAACCGCAGCGCTGAACCGAAGACCGCGCCCCTCGACCGGTTCTTTCTGCAGGCCGGCGCGTTCCAGAATGCGCAGGATGCGGACAACCTGAAGGCGCGTCTTGCGTTGATGGGATTGGAGGCGACGATTCAGACTGCGAATCTGGGCGACAAGGGAATCTGGCACCGGGTTCGGCTCGGTCCGTTCGACGATGCGGATGCGCTGGGTAAAGTGCGCAGTCAGTTGTCGAGCAACGGCGTCGACGCGGCCCCGATCAAGGTGCGCGAGAAAGCGCAGTAGTAGTTCCCGAGACCTTGCAGCACCCGAAGCGCGCCTTAACCCTGGTCCCTGCCTGCCCCACCCTTACCCCTTCCGGAGACAGAATCGATGTGGAACAACCTGATTCGCGCGTTCGCCTTGGTCAGTTGCCTGATCACAGCCACTCCCGCGCTCGCCCAATTGACGCCGGGCAAAGACTATCGCGTGCTGCAGCCCGCGCAACCGATCGACAATCCCAAGCGCATCGAGGTGATCGAGTTCTTCTGGTACGGATGCCCGCATTGCGCTGACCTGCAGCCGGCGATCCGGGCTTGGCTCAAGACCAAACCCGCCGATATCGAGTTCCGCAGCGTCCCCGCAGTGTTTCGTGAGAGCTGGATTCCGCACACGCGTCTGTTCTACACGCTCGAGGCGATGGGCCAGCGCGAGAAACTGCACGAGGAAGTGTTCAAGGCGATTCACGAGCAGAAGATGGAGCTCGAAGACCTCGCCAGGATGCAGGCCTGGGTCGCCAAGCGCGGTGTCGATCCGAAGCAGTTCGCCGAGGTCTACAACTCGTTCGGCGTGCAGAGCCGGGTGCAACGCTCGATCCAGATGAGCAAGTCATACGGGTTGTCGGGCACGCCGACCCTGGTCGTGAACGGCCGCTATCTCACCTCGCCTGCGATGACCCAGAGTCACGAGCGTACGTTCGCCGTGATCGATCAGTTGGCGGCCCAGATCCGCAGCGGCAACGCCCCGTCGAAGTGAGTGTCGCGCGCCGCCGTGTCCCCCGACCCGGCGGCTACCCGTCGTGGCAGCGCCGTGCGCTGCTCAGTACGGGTGCGCTCGGCGCGTGTTCGCTCGTCGCACCACCTGGGTTTGCGCAGAGCGCGCCGAGGGTGGGATCGGACTATCGGATCATCACCGCGCAATCGACGCCTCCCGACCGGATCGAAGTGCTCGAGTTCTTCTACTACGGGTGCCCGTTCTGCCAGCAGCTCGAACCGCTGCTGGTCGAG
>JACMMK010000035.1 GCA_014379045.1 Burkholderiales bacterium | reverse complement strand
TCGAGCACCACCGCGGCGGCATAGACAGGTCCGGCAAGCGGCCCGCGCCCCGCTTCGTCGACCCCGCACAGCGCCTCCGGCAGCCGACCGAGCTTCGCACGCGGTCGGCTCGCTCCGGCGGCTTGCGGACGCACCGGTGCCGGCATCGATCAGCCTGCCAGCACTTCGAGTACCGCGCTGGACGTTCGTTCGGCGCTGCCCTGACGCAGATCGCGGTGCATCCGGCCGAACAGATCGGCGAGGCCGCGGCGCACCGGCGGATCGCCGATCAGATTGGCCAGCGCCTGCGCGAGATTGTCGGCGGTGGCGTGCTCCTGGATCAGCTCGGGCACGATGAACCGGCCCGCCAGGATGTTCGGCAGCCCGCCATACGGCAGATAGCCCTTGCCGCGCATCAGCCGCCACGACCAGTCCGCCATCCGGTAGGTGATCACCATCGGACAGCGCAGCAATGCCGCTTCGAGCGTTGCCGTCCCTGACGCGACCAACGCCGCGTCGGCAGCGGTGAGCGCGACCTGCGAGTGGCCGAACAGGATCTGCAACGGCAACGCGTACGCGTCACACCGGTAGATCGCCAGTTCGAAGCGTGCGCGCGTCTCGCGGCTGACCAGCGGCACCAGAAACTGCGCGTCGGGGAGGCGCGCGTGCAGCTTCTGTGCCGTGGCGACGAACAGGTCCGCCATGTATTCGAGCTCGCCCTCGCGACTGCCCGGCAGCAGCGCGATCACCGGACCGGCGCTCGGCAGGCGCAGGCGCTCGCGTGTTCCCGCGCGGTCCGGATGCTCAGGCAGCAGATCGGCCAGCGGATGCCCGACATAGGTCGTCGGCACACCGCTGCGCTCGAGCAGCGGTTTCTCGAACGGGAACAACGCCAACACCCGGTCCGCGGCGTCCCTGAGCAGGCTCACCCGCTCGCCGCGCCAGGCCCAGATCGACGGACATACATAGTGGATCGTGCGCACCTGTCGCGCGCGCAATCGACGCTCGACCTCCAGATTGAAGTCGGGCGCGTCGATGCCGATGAACAGCGCCGGCGGTTCGCGCCTCAGTCGGTCGATCAGCTGCCGTCTGACCGCGACGATCTCCCGATACCGGCGCAGCACCTCGACATAGCCGCGCACCGCAAGCGTCTCCATCGGGTGCCAGCACTCCAGCCCTGCCGCGCGCATCTTCGGGCCGCCGATCCCGCAAAAGGCGATGTCGTGCCTGCGTGCGCGCACCGCGTTCATCAGTTCGGCCCCGAGCAGGTCCCCCGAGGGTTCACCGGCGACGAGCGCGATGCGCGTCACCGCGCGAGCCCCCGCCGCAGCGTCGCCAGAAACGCGGTCAACAATCCGAGCACGGGCACGCCCTGCGCCTGCAGCGCGAGTTGCGCGCGCGCCTCGTCCAGACCGAGGCCGGAGCGGTACAGGGTACGGTACGCGCGCTTGACCGCGAGCACCGTGTCGGCATCGAAGCCGCGTCGGCGCAAGCCTTCGCCGTTGATGCCCTTCGGCCCGGCCGGGCTGCCCGCAGCCATCACGAACGGCGCCAGATCCTGCAGCACCACGCTCCCCACCGAGGTGATGCAATGTGCACCGATGCTGCAGTACTGGTGCACCCCGGTGAAGCCGCCGAGGATCGCGTAGTCGCCGATCACCACATGCCCGGCGAGCTGCGTGCTGTTGGCGATGATCGTGTGATCGCCGATCAGGCAGTCGTGCGCCACATGCACGTACGCCATGATCCAGTTGTCGCTGCCCAGTCGGGTGACGCCCGCGTCCTGGGCGGTGCCGCAATTGAGTGTGCAGAACTCGCGCACCGTATTGCGATCGCCGAGGACGAGACGAGTCGGCTCGCCCTGATACTTCTTGTCCTGCGGCACTTCGCCGATCGAGCAGAACTGGAAGATGCGATTGTCGCGGCCGAGTTCGGTGTGACCGCGAACAACGCAGTGCGGACCGATCGACGACCCGGCACCGACCCGGACGTGCGCACCGATCATCGAGAACGCGCCGACCTCGACGTCGTCGGCCAGTTCGGCGCCCGCTTCGACGATCGCGGTGGGGTGGATACGAACGCTCATGGCGCACCGAGGCGCGTGGGATTAGCGCTGGGATCGGACAAGCTCGCCCGCCGGAGCGGACGCGCGCGCGGGGGACCGCCGGTCACCCGATCGAGCGCCGCACGCAGATGATTTCACATTCGGCGGTGAGTTGCCCGTCGACCCGCGCGACGCCCTTGAACTTGTAGACATCGCGCATCTGCCGGTTCAGCACGACATCGAGCAGCAACTGATCGCCGGCAATCACCGGGCGCTTGAAGCGCGCACCGTCGACGCCGGCCAGGTAGTACACCGAACCGTCGTCGGGCTTTGCGTTCGCCGAGTGGAAGGACAGGATCGCCGCAGCCTGGGCCAGGCATTCGACGATCAGCACCCCCGGCATGACCGGATGATGCGGGAAGTGCCCGGGAAAGAACGGTTCGTTGATCGATACGTTCTTCAGCGCCTTGATCCGGATGCCCGGCTCGAGCTCGAGCACCCGGTCGACCAGCAGGAACGGAAAGCGATGCGGCAGATGCTGCAGGATCGCGTGGATGTCCATCTTCTCGATCAAATCAATCCCCTTTGATACCGGTCGGTGCAGCACCGTCAGCCCTGCCGGATTCGAGCGCAGCAAGCCGCGCCTCGAGTTCCTCGATCCGCTCCACCAGTCGCGCAAGATGACGCATATGCGCGGCGTTGCGCAAGAACTGGTCATGCGCCTGCGACGGCATGTAACCGGTGACTTTGACCGCGGCCCGGATCGGGCGCGTCACCATCGTGAACGGGGACACTTCGACGCCGTCGGCGATCTCGATATGACCGACGATGCCGGAGCCCCCGCCGATTCGACAACCCGAACCGATGTGCGCGCTGCCCGCGACGCCGGCACACGCTGCAATCACCGTGTCGGCTCCGACGTGCACGTTGTGCCCGATCTGGATCTGGTTGTCGAGCTTGACGCCACTCCCGATCACGGTGTCGTCGAGCGCGCCCCGGTCGATCGTCGTGTTCGCGCCGACCTCGACGTCGTCGCCGATCACGACCGATCCGGACTGCGGAATCTTCACCCAGCGTCCGGCGTCGGGTGCAAAACCGAAGCCGTCGGCGCCGATCACCGCACCCGCGTGCACGAGGACACGCGCGCCCAGGCGACAACCGGCGTAGATGGTGACGTTGGCTATCAACGAACTATCTTCGCCCAGCACGACGTGGTCGAACAGCACACAGCCCGGGCCGACCGAAGCCCGCGCCCCGATGGTCACCGCGGCACCGATGCGCGCCCCGGCGTCGACACGCGCCGTCGGATCGATGTGCGTGCC
>JACMMK010000346.1 GCA_014379045.1 Burkholderiales bacterium | reverse complement strand
TCGGGGGACGCGTGCATACCCCCTTCAGCAGATAACCCGGACGCGGTCGTCCAGCTTAGCGTTTGCCGCGCGCGTCCGGGTGATCTTCAGATCGGGGTATGCACGCGTCCCCAGTTCGGCTACGACCACACCGTCGACGCGCACCCAGCCGCGTTCGATGTACGTATCGGCTTCGCGGCGCGAACACATGCCGCGCTCGGCCATCAACTTCGAGATGCGGACTTTCTCGATCACCGGCTCAACGCAGGCCGAGATCGACGCGCGCTGCCGACGCCGCGTTCATGCCGCCCGCATCGAGCGCACGGACGGGTACCAGGAACACCCGCTCGGGCGACACGTCGGTCTGATTCACCAGAAAGGCCTCGACCGCGCGCGCGCGCGCGAGCGCCAGAGCGCGCAGCATATCGTCGCTGATCTCGATGTTGGCAAGCATCAGCGTCTCCATCTCCGACACGGGCAGTTCCCGCAGCAGACCGATTGCCGTACGCGGTCTCTGGAACTTCGCGTCGCGATACGCCGCACGCAGGTACGTCTCGTAGTCTTTCGCGCCAAGGGCGGTGTCGCCGGGCTGCGTCGTTTCGTCGGCCTTGCGTGCGGCATCCCGCGCCTGCTGTGCGCGCACGAGCGTGTCGAGCTGCGCGCGCCGAAGCGCTTCGCGATCGAGGCTCGCGTCGACGCCTCCGGCCAGATCGAGCCTCAGCGTGGGACGATCGGCGAGCGCCTTGCCCAGTGCGGCGAGGCGCTTCTGCGCAGCATCGGTCAGCGTGGCGCGTCCCGGCGCGAATTCGACGAACGAGGACGCATCGGTGCTGCCGCCGCCGCCCGCGAGCGAGGCAAGCAGCGAGAACGGCGCGGTGACCGCGCGCGTAATCAGGTTCACGATCACCTGTCCGATGATCGGACCGAGCCGAAACTGCGGGTCGTCGAGCGTGCCGCTGATCGGTATGTTCAGGTCGATCTCGCCGCGCCGGTTCTGCAGCAGACGCACCGCGAACAGGATCGGTAACTTGAGCACGGCTGGGCCCTCGATGCGTTCGGTGCTAAAAGTAAGCTGATCGAGGAAGATGCGATGCTCGGCGGTCAGCTTGCGCCCGTCGATGCGGTAGGCGACGTTGAGGGTGAGCCGTCCGTTTTCGATGCCGTATCCGGTATAACGCGTCGAATAGGGCGTCAGTGTTGCCAGTTCGGCGCCACGCACCGCGGCCTTGATGTCGAGAAACAACGGGTCGGTGATCGGGTTGACACGGCCGATGACCTCGACCGGCGCAATACCGTCGAGCCGACCGCGCAGGTCGATCTCGGCCGCGCTACCCGGGTCGGACGACAACGAGGAGATCGACCCGCTGACGCCGGTGACATTCACCTTGTAGTTGGGGCGCACGAACAGATCGGAGAAGTTCACGTTCCCGGAGGACAGGACGATGCGCCCGATCTTGACCGGAAACGGGAACAGCGGGCCGGCCGCCGGCCTCGCCGCACTGCGGACGTTCGCGTCACCGGGCTTGTTCGCAGCCGAGGCCGCACTCTCCGCCGCTGCGCCCCCGGCCGTTGGACCGGCGTCCCCCCCCGTGGTCTGCGCGCTCGATGACGCAGCTTTCGCAGTCGCCTCCTCACCGATCAGGTCCTGCAGATTCAGTCGACCCTGCGCCGACAGGACGAGTCGCGCGAAGAAATCCGACAGCGCGACTTCGCCGATCGCCAGCTGCATCGGCGCCGACGTGACGCTGACGCCGCGAAACGACAGCGCCTTCCAGCGCAGCAGTTCGTCGGTGCCGGCGCGGGCGGTGGCAGCGAAGTTCATGAGGCCCGCATCGCCGAGGAAGGCCGCGCGCAGCGTCGGGGTCGACGCATCGACGTTCAATGTCCCTTTCGCGGAGAGGTCTCCACTGGTGAACACCACGTTCAACTCGGGGGGGAGATACGCGCGCAGAGCCAGCATATCGATTGCCTGCGCATCGACCTCGAATGCGGCATTCGGCGGATCGATGCTGAACTGGCCGCTCATCGCCAGGCTGCCCCCGCGATTCACGCCCAGCTTCAGCGTCGCTTTGGCCAGCGCACCCTTCGCGCTGCTCAGGCCGTCGATCGCAGCAGCGAGGTTGGTGAGGTCGATCTCGACCGGCTCGGCGGGAACGCGATCGAGGATGCGCACCGCAAAGCGGTCGACCTCCGCGCGCTTCAACGTCCAGCTCCATGCGTCGGGAAGTGCGGTGGCCGCGCTCCCCGCCGGCGGGGGTGGCGGTGATGCGTCCGAAGCCGTCGCAGCGGGCGTCTGCGTTGCGGCGCGCACGGGGGGCGACGAGAACAGTGTGGCGATCACGAACTGGCTGTTCTTTGCGCGCTCGACGCGCAGCATCCCGTCGCGCGCGATCGCCTCGGCGATGGTCGCAGTGCGCTTGACGAAATCGAGATCAACGCCGTTCAGCGCCACTGTCTTCGCGCTGACCAGGGGGTCCTTGCTGTCTGCGCCGCGCGCTCGCAGTTCGGTCACGCTGAGCGCAAGACCGGTGAGCACCGTATCGTAGGTGTCGGCGTTGGCGACGACCTTGAAGGCGGCGCTCGCATCGACCTTCGCGTCGTCGATTTCGATCCGGATCAACGGCGCATAGTACGAGGCAAAGCTGCGTACCTGAAGCCCGCTCAGTTCGATCCTGCCCTCTGCGGCGAACGGTGCCAGCACGATCGCCGCGTCGGTCGTCAAGGTTTCACCCTGCGCGGTGCGCAGCGCACCGCTGAATTGGGCGACCGATCCTTCGGCATTCGACAGACCCTTCACGTCGAGGTCGATATCGACGAGTTCGGCGCGAAACGCCTGCGCGGGAAGGCGGTCGCTCCAGATCGCCCGGCCATCGAGCAGTACGAGTTCGCCGAGCGAAAAGCGCCAGGTCGATGGCGGTTGCGCAGGGGCTGTCGGTTTCAACACCTGGAGGTCACCCGGTGCGGCGGCGTTCGGTGTCGGTGTCACGGCGTCTGCCGGTATCGGTGCCGGCGGCGCTGGAGCTGCCGCTGGCGGGCGGTCTGCGCGCGCCCGCTCGGGCTGCGGCAACAACGCCAGCAGGTTGATGCGCCCGTCCGCGTCCCGACTCGCATCGAGCGCAAGGCCGTTCATCGTCACTTTCGACAGTTCGACGCTGCGACCGAACACGTCGAGCGATTCGATATCCAGATCGACCAGCGGCGCCGACACCAACGGCGCCTTGTCCGCGTCGAGGAGCGCGAGATCGCGCAGCCGGATCACGCCGGAGAGGGTCAGTCGCTGTTTCTGTCCCTTCGCGCGGATGAAGAAGATCCGCAGGTCGCTGGAAACACGCCCCGATTGCATTGCGAAGCCGAGCGTGCCGGGGATATAGCGCAGATAAGGCTCGAGCTGCAGATCGACCAGCGACAGCTGCAGCGAACTTTCGAGCGTGTCCTGGAACGGAACGGTCTCGCCCTTCAACTCGATGCGCGTGTCGTTGAAGTTCGCCGCGAACGCCGGTGTCACCTTGATGTGGACCTTCGTCGGCAGGTTCGACACGAACGGCACGCCGAGCTGGATGTCGGTAAGTGCATGGCGCGTCGCCTCGAAACGGTCGTCGACGTCGATGCGTCCGCCGACCAGCTCGATGTTGTTCACCGAGAAATACGACTTCGCGTCGCTCTGCGGTCGCTTCGCCAGCGTATCCAGGACATCATCGAAATTGAAACGCGTGTCGTCGAGGCGCACGATGTTCACCCGGGGTGCAACGATCTGCAACGCACTGACGACCGGCGCGAGGTTCCAGAGCGAACTCGAATCGAGGTCGACCTCGAGCTGTGCGACCGACACGAACACGGCTTTCGAGCCCCGCTCGTGCACCGTCAGGCCGGCGATCGACGCCGACAGCAGGAACGGATTGAAAGCCACCTTCTCGATCGACACCTCGCGTCCGGTCATCTGGCCGAGGGTGTTCACCAGCATCGACCGGGCGACCGGCGGCACGATCAGGAAGCCGACGAGCGCGAACAGACCGAGACCCGCGGCGAAGCCGAGGGCGAGCTTCCTCAGGCTGGGTCGGCGCACGGCACATACACCCAGAGATCGGCCATGATCGTGCACGCTGGCACCGGCAGCGGCGCGGGCACTTCGACCACGGACAGCGGCAGCGCGAGCCCGGGCAGGCGGCGCGCCAGTGCGCGACACGCGGCCCCGACTTCGCTCAGGTCGGTGACGAAGAGCTGCAACCGCGTCATGTTCTCGAGCACGGTCCCGGCCGCATCGCACAGACGTTGTGCACGATCGACGATATGGTCGATCTGCGCCTGCGCCGTCGAACCGAAGTACGGCTGCCGCGGGTCTGCCACACAGCCTTCGAGCGCACCGTCGCCATCGGCTGCGAGCAACGCCGAACAGAGCAGCAGGTCACCGGCCAGCACGGCCGCCGGCTGGCCGTCGATGCCGGTATGGAAACCGCCGTCGATCGTACGGCGCCGGGTCGTGCCGGCAACCGTGAGCGCGAGCGCATTGATTTCGAGGCGCGCGTCGGCGATCGCGAATCCCGGTGTCGAGGTCGGGATATAGCTGACCGCCGGGCGCACTTTCGGAAACCAGCGATACCAAACCTCGTTGAATGCGGGCAGGTCGGACATGTCGCGCAGGTAGACCTGTGCCTTCACCAGCGTGTCGAGCGTGGCGCCTGCGCCGTCCAGCGCGACCGCGATCTTTTCCTTCAACGCATAGTCGGCCTCGAGCTTGATCCGACTGCCCTTCCAGAGGTGTCCGTCGGGGACCTTCGCCTCCGGCGCGATGCCGCCCAGGTCCCCCGGCTGATGCGCGGCCATGAACCCGGCGATGAACACGAAGTCGCCGGCGCGCACGACCGGGGCGAAGCCCGAGGTCGATGGCACGTGCAGTCCCGACGGATACACCGGCTCGATCGGCGCGCCGAACGCCGGTGTGAGCGCCAGATATTCGCCGGTCAAATCGGCGTCGGGCAACAGCAGGCGCGGCATCAGTATCGACGTGGTCGGCGGCACGAGCGGATCGAACCTTCGAATGCGCTCGCTGTGGTAGTGGTTGACGGCGTGCCAGGTGGTGAAATACTGATCGCTGCGCACGACCTGCGCGAGCGTGGTGCCCCCGCTCGCGAGTACCTGTTCGAGCTGATCGAACACGCGCATCGCTTCGCGCTGCTGCTTCGGTCGGCCCGACAGTGGCGCGTCTACCCGCAGGACCTCGTCGGCGATTCCGCCGCGCGCGTAGTCGGTGGCGAGTTGCCCGGTCGCGAACACCCAGCGCCCCGCACGAATGCCGCGCGCGAAGTGGAGAGACGGCGGCAGCTCGCGTGCCGTTTCGGGTCGCACGCCTTTGCCGGGTCCGAGGTGGACCGGCAGCAGCGCCTCGACCGCCGCACGACGGGCGGCGGTGGGAACGGCGGCAGTGCGAAGGCGGGGCATGGCGGCGCAGGGAAAAACGATCCGCGTAGGCTACACGATGCGCACGACGATCTGCGCCCGCAGCGCACTGTGTGAGGTC
>JACMMK010000345.1 GCA_014379045.1 Burkholderiales bacterium | reverse complement strand
GGCGGCGCAGGCTTCGCGCCCGGCGGCGCCAGGTCCGGAGGCAACGGTTGCGGTGAAGGCGGCAGATCCGCGGGTGAGCCATCGACTCCGAGCCCCGCCGGCGCCTGCGCGCCGGCCGGTCCGGTCGTCATCGGCACCTTGATCGAGGTGCCGGGTGCGACGATCAGCGGCCGGCTGCCCACCGCGGATTCGGTGCCGGCGGAAAACTCCTGCACGCTCGCCTCGATCCCCGGGATGTTGCGCACGACGCGCGGGGTCATCAGCAATACGATCTCGCTCTTGCGTATATCGGTGCGATTCGTGCCGAACAACCGGCCGACGAGCGGCAACTCACCGATCAGGGGTATGCGCACCGCGCTGCGCCGGTCCTCGTCGCTGATCAGGCCGGCGAGTACCTGCGTCTCGTTGTCGCGCAGACGCAGTACCGTCGCCGCATTGCGGGTGCCGAGCTGATAGGTCAGCGTGCCGGTGCGGCTGGTCACCTCGCGCACGATATTGCTGACTTCCAGCGACACGCGGATCGAGACGTCCGAGTCGAGATAGATGGTGGGCTCGACGTCGAGCTTGATGCCCACGTCGAGGTAGTTGACGGCTTCCGACACACCGACGTTCGCGGTCGAGGTCGTGGTGATCACCGGTACGCGATCGCCGATGTGGATGCGCGCCTTCTCGCGGTTCTTGACCCGGATGCGCGGGTTGGCGAGGATGTTGCTGTCGCCGATCTCGGCCCGCGCGTTCAACACCGGGTTGTTGATGCCGATCTGGCTGCTCGACAGACCGCGCAGCTGATTCAAGGTAAGTTGTGTGGTCGTGGTCGTCAGATTCGCCGAGGTGACCGTCTGGCCACCCGGCAGGGTCGTGATCGTCGTCGGATTCGGCACGATGTTGAGCACGGTGAACTGATTCGGGAACACGATGCCCAGGTCACGCAGCCGCGACGAATTGACCTCCAGCACCTCGAGCTCGAGCACGACCTCGGGCTCGGGCAGGTCCTGCGCGGCCACGAGCTTCTCGGCGATCCGGATCGCGTCCGCGGTATCCCGTATCGTGATCATGTTGAGCTTGTCATCGATGAAGATGTCGCGCGTGCGCACAATCGTGCGCAGCAGGTTCGCCGTCGTCTTCGCCTCGGCGTTGGCAAGATAGAACGTGCGCACCGTCAGCTCCTGATACTCCTTCTGCTTAGCTGGGGTGTTCGGATAGATCAGCACGGTGTTCTCGTTGAGCACCCGTCGATCGAGCTGGTTGGTCGCGGTCAGGACCTTCATCGCATCTTCGATCGTGGTGTTGCGCAGGAACACGGTCGCGCGCAGATCGGGGCGCACATCGCGATCGAACACGAAGTTGATCCCGCTCGTGCGCGCCAGCACGTCGAAGATCGCGCGCAGGTTCGCATCGCGGAACTCGAGCGTCAGCGGACGCCGGAAAGCGGGCCCGAGCCCTTCGCCTGCGGACAGCTTGGTGCGCTCGAGCCGTTCGGCCACCTGCCGCCGCAGCCGCTGCGCTTCACGATGCGACGGATTCTCCGACAACACCAAGCGCAGACGCGTCGACGCTTCGTCGAGCCGGTTGGAGACCAGGTGCACCGCCGCCTCGCGCACCAGCGCTTCATGCCGCACCGCACGACGAATCTCTTCGATCCCGGCACGCGCGCGGTCGTTCGCTGGCTCCACCTGCAGCACGCGCGAATAAAAGCCGGCCGCGGCCTCGGCATCGCTGCGCGCGAGCGCTTCGTCGCCGCCTTGCAGCCAGCCGGTCAATGCCTCGCTGCGGGTGCGCGCGAGATAGATCCGATACTCCGAACTCCTGGGGTCGGCTTTGACCGCCCGTTCGACTTCGGCCAGTCCTGCCTCGATGCTGCCCTTGTCGACCAGCGCCTTGCCGCGCATGAAGAAATTCTCGGCATCGGACTGGAACAGGGTACGGGTCTCCGCGCAGCCGTCGAGCACGAGCACGGCGATGCAAAGTGCGATCAAACGAGTTCGCAGCGCGCGGTTCATCAGTTCACCGTTCCAATCTTCATTACTTGTCGTTCATTGAGAGGCAGGTACGTCAACACGACGTCGGGTGGACGTATCTCTTCCACGCGGTATTGATTCTCGAGGACCTCGCCGACGCGCAATACGAACGTGCGTTCCTGGCGCGTGACGAACACGACCGTTTGCCCGTCCTGGATCGATTGTCCGAAATAGGTGTAGGGCACCGGCGGCGCGGTCGGGGCCGGTGCCGGGGGCGGCGGCGGCGGC
>JACMMK010000344.1 GCA_014379045.1 Burkholderiales bacterium | reverse complement strand
GCGGCGTTCAAGGAAAAACGATCCCCCGCGTTCAAAGGACGCTGATCATCATGTCCGCCACTGCTGAACCCCTGCTCCTGATCGACACCCGTGGCGCCGTGCGTCTGCTGACGCTCAATCGGCCTGACAAGCTCAACGCGATGAGCATGGCGCTGACCCAGACGCTGGTCGAGGCATTGAAGTCGGCCGATGCCGACCCGGCGATCGGCGCGATCGTGATCGCCGGGGCCGGCAAGTCGTTCAGTGCAGGCGCCGACATCGGCGAGTTCAAGGACCTGGTGCCGGAGAAGCAGCACCTCGTCGAAAGTCGCGCCGACCTCACCCGTTCGATGCAACTGTTGTTGCCTGGCCTGGCCAAGCCCGCGATCGCGGCGACGCAAGGCCATGTACTCGGCGGCGGCTGCGGGCTCGCGCTCGCCTGCGACATGGTCGTGGCCGCCGAGAGTTCGCGCTTCGGCTA
Source organism: Burkholderiales bacterium (assembly GCA_014379045.1). Lineage (GTDB taxonomy): Bacteria > Pseudomonadota > Gammaproteobacteria > Burkholderiales > CAIKXV01 > CAIKXV01. The sequence continues at coordinate 2,819 of JACMMK010000344.1, read as the reverse complement.
CCCGGAGGTGAAGCGCGGCATCCTCGGCGCTTCCGTGATGCCCAACCTCGCGCGCCAGATCGGCACGAAGGCCGCGTTCGAATTGCTCGCCACCGGCATGTCGATCGACGCGCGCCGTGCCCGCGAGCTCGGTCTGGTCAATCGCGTCGTGCCCGACGGCGAACAGGTCGAGGCGGCGATGGCGCTCGCCATCGAGCTCGCGGCGCTGCCCTCCGATGCGCTGCGCGCGACGAAGCAGCTGTTCTACCGCGCGCTCGACACCGACTTCGCCGGCGCGCTCGCGTTGGCGCACGAGTCGCACAAGGCGATGCGCGCGTTCCCCAAGCATGAATCCACGAAACGCTTCCAAGCCTGATGCCCCCGATCTGCGCACTGCTGTCCCTCCGCGCACCGATCGTGTCGCGTAGTGCGTTTTCCCGCCGAGTACTCGTCGCGACCAGCCTGTCGCTCGTCGTTCTCTGGCCAGCCGTTGCGCACGCGCAGACGGACCCCGCGAAGCGCGATGCGTATCCTTCGCGCCCGGTGCGCTTCATCGTGCCGTTCGCACCCGGCGCAGCCAACGACCTGATTGCACGTGCTGTCGGTTCCAAGTTGTCCGAACTCTGGAGTCAGAGCGTGGTCGTCGACAACCGACCCGGCGGTGGCACAGTGATCGGCAGCGAACTCGTCGCGCGGGCACCGGCCGACGGTTACACGCTGCTGCAGATCGGGCTCGCACATGCGGTCAATCCTAGCGTCATCGCGAAGCTGCCGTACGACTCGCTGCGCGACTTCACCGCGATTGCGCAGACCGGCGAGTCGCCGTTCGTGATGGTGTCGAACGCGGCGCTGCCCGCGCGGAACCTCAAGGAACTGGTCGCGATGGCCCGGGCCAAGCCGGGCACCCTCGCCTACGGCTCGACCGGCTCGGGTGGCACGTCGCACCTGATGGGCGAGTTGCTGAAGAGCAAGGCGGGCATCGACGTGATCCATGTTCCGTACAAGGGCCTCGCGCCGGCGCTGACCGACGTGATCGGCGGCCAGATCCAGTACAGTTTCGGCAGCTGGTCGACGGTCGGCCCGTTCGTCAAGGCCGGCAAGCTGCGCGCGCTCGCAGTCACCAGTGCCAAGCGCAGCGCCACCACCCCGGATCTGCCGACGATCGCCGAAGAGGGGTTCGCCGGCTACGACGCGACACCGTGGTGGGGCATCGCCGGCCCCGGCGGCATGGCGCGCCCGCTCGTCGGCCGGATCCACGGCGATATCCAGCGTGCGCTGGTCAGCAGCGAACTCAAGGAGCGCTTCGCGCAGCAGGGAATCGACATCGTGCGCAGCACGCCCGAGCAGTTCCTCGCGCTGATCAAGGCGGAGATCGTGCGCTGGGCAGAGATCGTCAAGACCTCGGGGATCAAGGCCGACTGATGGAACTGGCAGCCTCGCCTGCGAAGGCCAACGACTTTTCCAGACTGCTCGAGCCGCGCGGCGTCGCGGTGATCGGGGCGAGCGAAGACGTGCGCAAGATCGGCGGCCAGCCGATGCGCTACCTCACCGAGTTCGGCTTCGCCGGCGCGGTGTATCCGGTCAATCCGCGCTACCAGACGATTCGCGGCCTGAAGTGCTACGCGAGCGCTGCCGAGCTGCCGCAGCCGTGCGACGTCGCACTGATCGCCGTGCCGGGCGCCGCAGTCCCCCAGGCGATCCGCGACTGCGGCCAGGCTGGGGTGCCGCATGCGATCGTGCTTTCGGCCGGGTTTCGCGAACTCGGGCAACGCGGTATGTCGCTGCAGCACGATCTCGAAGCCGCCCTTGCCGAGACCGGCATGCGCATCATCGGCCCGAACTGCCAGGGCGTGATGAACCTGCGCGCGCGCGCCTATCTCGGCTTCGGGCATGCGTTCAGCAACCCGAACCTGCAGGTCGGCCCGGTGTCGATGGTCACGCAGAGCGGTGGCTTCGGGTACTCGGTCGTATCGAATGCCCAGCGTGAAGGCGTCGGCTTCAGCTACGTGTTCTCGACCGGCAACGAAGTCAACATCAGCTCGCTCGAGATGATGACGTATCTGATCGAGCGGCCCGAGGTCGAGGTGCTGGTCACCTACATGGAAGGCGTGACCGACGGGCGCGCACTGCTCGCCCTCGGCGACCGCGCGCTCGCGCTCGGCAAGCCGATCCTGGTCTGGAAGGTGGGCAACACGCGCGCCGGACAGCGCGCGGTGGCCTCGCACACGGCGAACCTCACGGCGAGCGCGGAACTCTACCGGGCCGCGTTCGCGCGCGGGGGATTCGTCCCGATCCGCGACATCGACGACCTGCTCGACACGTTGCACGCCTTCCTCGGGCGCAAGCTGCCGCGGGGAACCGGCGTCACCATCCTCACGACCTCGGGTGGTGCGGGGGTGTTGATGGCAGACCGCTGCGAGGAAGTCGGCCTGAGCCTGCCGCTGCCGAGCGCGCAGGCGGTGGCCGCGATCGCACCGATCGCACCGGATTTCGCATCGATCGGCAATCCGGTCGATGTCACCGCGCACTTCTCGCAGGCATGGAAGGAATACAACCAGATCATCCGTACCTTGATCGCCGACCCGACGGTCGAGCAGTTGATTCCGCGCTCGATCGGCGGTGCGCATTCCGAAGCGTGGTGCACCGAACTGCTCGACATCCTGAAAGACACCGACAAGCCGGTGATCATCAGCCAGAACGAGCCGCCGGAACGGATCCAGAAGACGATCGCGATGTTGCGTGAGGCGCGCGTGCCGATCATTTCGACGCCGGCGCGTTGTGCGGTTGCGGCCGGCGCCTTGTCTGGCTTCGCGCTGAAGCTGCGCGCGTTCGCGCAGCGC
>JACMMK010000343.1 GCA_014379045.1 Burkholderiales bacterium | reverse complement strand
CCGCGTCACGCGGTGCGCGATCAGCAGGTCGTTCGCGTCGGCCTCGAACCAGCTCGCATGACGGGGCTCGCAGGCGATGCCGCCCGGGTAGCGCGCGCGCAGCATCGCGAAGAAGGCATCGGCCACCTCGGGGACGAACGCGTAAGACGGCGCGAGCTGGACCAGCAGCACGGCGAGCTTGGCGCCGAGCCCCGCGACCTGCGCAACGAAGGCGTCGAGCATCGCCGGATCGCAGGCGAGCTTCGCTTCGTGCGTGATCGCCTTCGGCACCTTGACCGAGAAGCGGAACGTGTCGGGGGTGCGGTCGCGCCATCGCGCGTAGGTCAGGGCGCGGTGCGGGCGATAGAACGACGAATTGATCTCGACGCACGGCATCACGCGCGCATAGCGTTCGAGGTGACTGCCGTCGACGCCGAACGAGTCGGCCGACGATCGGGGAATGCTCCAGCCGGCGGTACCGACGGCGATCGAACGCGGGATCCCCTTAGACTGCGCCATGCACACCGTCCTTCCGGTCGAACCGTCGCAGGCGCTCAGTGTCGCACCGGCCGTGATCGACGTCGAAGCGTCCGGATTCGGCAAGGGCAGTTATCCGATCGAGGTCGGCTTCGTGCTGCCCGACGGCACCGGTGACTGCATGCTGATCCGACCGTGCGAGGGCTGGGTCCACTGGGACCCGGCGGCCGAGCGACTGCACCGCATCCCGCGTGAACACGTGGTGCGGCATGGACGACCGATCATCGAGGTCGTCGCGCGACTCGATGCAGAGCTCGAAGGACGCACGATCTACACCGACGGTTGGGGCAGCGACTACAGCTGGCTGTCGATGCTCTACGAGGTCGCCGATCGAAGCCCGACCTACCACCTCGACAGCCTGCAGAAGCTGCTGACCGAGGACCAGTTGCTCGACTGGCATCGCGTGAAGGACGAGGTCTCGCGCGAGACGGCGTCGAAGCGCCATCGGGCGAGCGCCGATGCGCGCGTGCTGCAGGCGACCGTGGTCCGGCTGCTGTCGAGTGATCGAACGGATCGCGCGCGCTGACGATTTGCGGTCGGCGGGGCGCCGACGACCGGGGTCAGGCGTCGATCGCAATGGTCCGCATCGCGGCGGCCGTCGCTTCGTCGGCCGGAAAGAAGCATTCGAGCGCCAGTTCGTCGAGCGTGATGTCGACCGGCGTCCCGAACACCGTCGTCGTGCTGAAGAACGACAGCGTGCCGACCGGGCTTCGCAGCCGGAAAGGGACCGCGATCGCAGCGGCGTCCCGCGGTGTCGGCGCCGGTTCGCCGATCGCGGCCGGATAGGCGCGCAGCTCGGTCAGCAACGCATCGAGCTCGCGGTCTCCCGACGAATCGATCTGCTGGGCCACGCGATGGAGCAGGTGCGCACGCCATTCGGCCAGGTTGACGATCCGCGGGGCGAGACCCTGCGGGTGCAGCGACAGGCGGAGCACGTTGACCGGTGGCTCCAGCAACGCGGCGTCGACCCCGGCCAGCAGATGCATCACCGGACGGTTGGCTGCGAGCAGGTTCCAGTGGCGATCGACCGCGAGCGCCGGGTGCGGCTCGTGACCGGCGAGAATCGTGTCGACCGCCGCACGCGCGGCCTGCAGTTGCGGATCGTCGAGTGCCCGCTCGCGGAACATCGGCGCGAAGCCACCCGCGATCAGCAGCGCATTGCGCCCGCGCAGCGAAAGATCGAGCTGCTCGGCCAGCCGCAGCAGCATCTGGCGGCTGGGTGCGGCCCGGCCCGTTTCCAGAAAGCTGAGGTGGCGCGTCGACACGCCGACCTCGAGCGCGAGTTCCATCTGGCTCCGGCGTCGTTGGAGGCGCCAGTCGCGCAGGAGGTGGCCGACGCTGCGCGTGGCCGATACGGGTGTCGAGGTGTCGAACATGCCGCGACGCTAGCCGATCGGCGGACGGGGTTCAATGACCTCCGAGGTAATCGACGCGGTGCGCGGACGGCCGGACAGTGCGACGGCACGCGGAACGGTCCGCGGCTCTTTTCCCGGAGACTCGCCATGAACACCTCGTCCACCACCCGCTACGCCCCGCCCCCTTCGAGCGCCCCGGCCGGTTCGCGCTCGCTGCTGCGCGG
>JACMMK010000034.1 GCA_014379045.1 Burkholderiales bacterium | reverse complement strand
CTCTTCCTCGGCTGCACCGCGCGGGATCGACGCGCTCGCAACCGGCGAATCGCCGCGCGCAAGACCCGGCAGCCACACGCCTTCGGGCAGCACCAGGTCCGACAGGTGCACGCTGTGACCCACCGTGATCTCGGCCAGATCGACCTCGATGAACTCGGGCAGGTAGCGCGGCAGACACGACACCTCGACCTCGTTCATGATGTGCGAGACGATCGCGCCGCCGAACTTGACCGCCTGGGCCTGATCGGCGTTCTTGAAGTGCAACGGCACGCGCATCTGCACTTCCTTGTCCTGCGCGACACGCTGGAAATCGACATGCACGATCTGGCGGCGCCACGGATGCATCTGCACGTCGCGCAGCAGCACCTGCTGCTTGGTTCCATCGAGATCCATCGTGAGGATCGATGCATGGAACGCTTCGCTGCGCATCTGCTGCGACAACGCCTGATGGGCGAGTTCGATCGACTGGGCGGCTTCGCCGGCGCCGTAGAGAATGCCGGGCACGGTGCCGGCGCTACGCAGGCGGCGGCTCGCACCCTTGCCTTGCAGTTCGCGCGATTTGGCGGTGACTTCGAGTGACATGAGATTTTCCTTCGAGTGAACGCTCCGCGACCAGAGCGTCGGGTGAAACACCCGCTGGAGGATTCCGGCGGGAGGTGTAGGCGGAACGAAGCTTCGTTCGCTCCGCTCGTAAAATCAATCCATGAACAGCGAACTCACCGAGTCCTCGTTGCTCACGCGCAGGATCGTCTCGGCCAGCAACGACGCGACGGTCAACTGGCGGATCCGGTCGCCGCAGGCGCGCGCCGCATCGGATAGCGGAATGGTATCGGTCACGACCAGTTCGTCGAGTTGAGCCGAGGTTGAAATGCGTTCTATCGCCGGGCCCGAGAGCACCGCGTGCGTGCAATAGGCGACGACGCGCAGCGCGCCGTGCTCCTTCAGCGCCTGCGCGGCCTTCACCAGCGTGCCAGCGGTATCGACCATGTCGTCGACGATCACCGCGGTGCGGCCCTCAACCTCGCCAATGATGTTCATCACTTCGGCGACGTTGGCCTTCGGCCGACGCTTGTCGATGATCACGAGATCGGCTTCGAGCCGGCTCGCCCTTGCGCGCGCGCGCACCACGCCACCGGTGTCCGGCGACACGACGCACAGATCGGGGTAATCGCGCTTCCAGACATCCCCGAGCAGGATCGGCAAACCGTAGATGTTGTCGACCGGGATGTCGAAGAAGCCCTGGATCTGGTCGGCGTGCAGATCCATCGTGAGCACGCGATCGACACCGACTCCCTGCAGCATGTTGGCGACGACCTTCGCGGAGATCGGCACCCGCGCCGAACGGGGCCGACGATCCTGGCGGGCATAGCCGAAATACGGGATCGCGGCCGTCACGCGCGCGGCCGACGAACGCTTGAGCGCGTCGACCATCGCCATCAACTCCATCAGATTGTCGTTCGCGGGTGAACACGTCGACTGCAGCACGAAGACATCCTTGCCGCGCACGTTCTCGAGCAGTTCAACCATCGTCTCGCCGTCGCTGAAGCGCCCCACGCTCGCGCGGCCGAGATGGATGTTCAGGTGACGCACGACGCCCTCGGCGAGCTTGCGTGTCGCGCTGCCTGAAAACACCATCAACCGGTCGTAAGCCATGGTCGTTCCTTCTATCGCAAAGCCGAGAACAGGACACCGGTGGACGGGAACGCGCACCCGGCGGACACACAACGCCGGGCGCGCACACGCGCAACTGCGCAATTGGCTGGGGAGGTAGGGATCGAACCTACGAATGCCGGAATCAAAATCCGGTGCCTTACCACTTGGCGACTCCCCAAAAAACGGAGCAGGACCGCACGACCCACTGAACGGCTGACCCTGCAATGCAGATCCGGCTATGAATCCGCGAACGCGTGCAGGGGATGCCGATCGAGCCCGACGGCGACGAACCCCTGCATCGAAGCCGGCCGGAGTGCAAACACTGCGCGTGCATCCGCCTCGTTGGCAAACGCCGCGAATACGCAGGCACCCGACCCGCTCATCGCCGATACCGCATGCTGCCGCAGCCACGAAAGGTGTTCGTGGACTTCGGCAAAGCGTGCGACGACCACCGGCTCGAGGTCGTTGCGACCCGGAGCAAGCGGAAACCGGAAATGAGGCTCCGCAAAACCGCCTATTTTCGCGGCAGGCGAATCGCGTGTCAAATCTGTTGCAGCGAACACCTCACGCGTCGGTACGCTGATCGGGGGCACCAGCACCAGATACCAGGCCGGTTCGGCCGCGACGGGCGTCAATTCTTCACCGACTCCCCCCGCGAACGCAGTCTCGCCGAACACGAATGCCGGCACATCCGCGCCGAGTGTCAGCCCCAGCGTCTGCAGGCGTTGCCGAGACAATCCCGTCCGCCAGAGGTGGTTCAGCGCGAGCAGCACGGTCGCCGCGTCCGAACTGCCCCCACCCAGGCCCCCGCCCTGGGGGATTCGCTTGATCACCTCGATATCGGCGCCGAGGCTGCATCCGGTCGCCGTCTGCAACGCCAGGGCGGCGCGCACGGCGAGGTCGGCTGCCATCGGCACGCCCGGCAGATCGTTGATCCTGACGATCTTTCGATCCTGACGCACGGCAAGGCCGATCGAATCGGCATGATCGATGAACCGAAAAACGGTCTGCAGGAGATGGTAGCCATCCTCCCGCCGCCCGACGACGTGCAACATCAGATTGAGCTTCGCCGGGGCCGGAAAATAGGCGAACCCGTTGCGCTGGCTCACTTCGCGGCCCCCCGCGGGTCCGCGGTCGTTCGTGCAGACGATGCCGCAGGCGGATCGGGCGGGGTATCCGACGGCAGGGTCAGCGGCGTGCGCAACCACTGATCGATCACGAGCCGAGCCTGCAGATCGCTCGATTGCACGTCGAGTCGACGTGGCAGGGCATCGATCGGCGCGGCGCCGTAGTCCGTGATCGTCACCTCCCACCCGGACTCGTGGAACGACACCAGCCTGCCTCGCGCATCGCGCTCGACGCGCACCGCGAGGTCGGCCGGCCCGAGTTGACCGCGCACCCAATACCGGAGCCCGTCGAGGGGAAGCGCAAACCCGAGGGCCTCGCGCATCAATGCCTGCGCGTCGCGCGCGCGCAGCTCGCGCCCCTGGCTGCGAAACACGACGCCGCCGGGGTCACGCACCAGTTCCGCCGATCCGGCGCCGAGCGGCCCGGTGATGACCATCTCCTCGATCGCACCTTCATAGCGCCAGCGCAGGTTCGCCGACAGCGCCTGCTCGGCCTGGCGCAGCGCGAGCCGTCCGCTCAGTTCGAATGCCGGGTCGCCCTCGATCGCGGTGACCGGTTGCGGTCGACCCGTGGCCGGCAGCGACGCGCAGCCGGTGCACACGAGCGTGATCGACGCGAGCATCGAGGCGAGAAACCGTAGCGGGTACCGGTCGGGTCGAACCGGAGCGGGCAGCGACAGGCCGCCGTCTCGCCATCGGGTCACCGCAAAACTCGCCCGCAAGCTCACACGCGCGCGCAGATCACTTGCGCAAGCGTTTCACCGTGCCTCGAAGCGCGTCGTTATCCGGATTCGCCTTCAACGCTTCGTCCCAGATCCGGTTCGCATCGTCGCGTTGGCCCTGCGTCCACAGCACTTCGCCGAGGTGCGCCGCAATCTCCGCGTCGGGCTTCAACTGGTATCCGCGCCGCAGATACTCGAGCGCCTTCTGCGCGTCACCCATCCTGAAGAATACCCAGCCCATGCTGTCGAGAATGAACGGATCCTCCGGTGCGAGCTTCAGTGCGGTGTCGATCAGTTTCAATGCCTCGTCGAGGCGCTCGTTGCGATCGGCCAGCGTATAGCCGAGCGCGTTGTGCGCATGCGCATGATCGGGGCGGATCGCGATCACCCGCGTCAGGTTCTTTTCGACGATGTCGAATTTGCCGAGGCGCTCGGCCAACAACGCCTGATCGTAGAGGAGATCGGGGGAATCCGGCGTCTTCGCGAGCGCCTCGCCCAGCACGTCGAACGCGCCCTGGAAGTCCTTGACGTCGCGCAGCACCTGCGCCTCGGTCAATGTCAGCTGCACGCGCTGGGTCAGCGAGTCGGGGACGATACGCCGCAACGCTTCGCGCGCCTGCTTGATCTCACCCTGACGCGCGAGCACGTTGACCTCGGACAGTTGCGCAGCGACCAGCTGTTCGCCGGCCTCGATCGACCGGTACCACTTCAACGCCTCGGGCAGACGGTTGCGGGCCTCGGCCGTCCGGCCCAGATAGAGGCGCAGGAGATCGGGGTCTTTCGGATTCGCCTCGAGCAGTTTCTGCAATTGCGGCTCGGCAGTGTCGAAATCCTCGAGCTGCAACGACAACAGCGCGATCGCGAGCCCGAGCTCGGTGTTGTCGGGGAAATCGCCGGCGAGTCGCTGGAACTCCTTGCGCGACTGCGGCAGGCGTTTCTCCGCCGCGTAGAGACGCGCGAGGTTCAGACGCGCCTCGGTAGCCTTGGGATTGCCGGCGACGAACTTCTCGAGCTGCGCCAGCGCCTCGGTGTTCGAACGACGCGCGAGCATCTGCGTCTCGAACAGCGCCGCCAGCTCCCAGTCCGGCGACAGGCGCTGCGCTTCGCGCACCTCGACGAGCGCGAGCTCGTAGTCCTGCGCCGTCCAGGCCGCCTGTGCGACAGCCAGGCGCGCTTCGCGCAGCGTCGGATGCTTCGCCGCGAGATCGCGCACGACACCGAGCACGACGGCGCGATCCGCCTGCTTGCCGAACAACACCGACAATTGCATGAAGCCCGGCCCGATGTTGTTGCCTTCGGCCGAGAGCAGCCGCTCGAGGTGCGGCCGGGCAAGCTGGATCTGTCCGCTGTTGACGAGCAACGCCGCGACCGTCTGACGCGCGGGGATCGACTCGGGGTCGAGCGACACCCACAGGCTCGCCGCCTCGATCGCCGGCTGCAGCACGCCCGCGCGCAGGGCGATCTCGGTCGCGCGCTGCGCGATGCGCGAATCCCTCGTGGTCGACGCCAGGTCGTTGAACGCCGCCGTCGCAACGTCGAAACGACCCCGCTGCGCCGCGATCTCGGCGAGCAGGTACTGGAACATCACCTGACGGGTCAGATCGAGGCGCGGCAGGCGCGCGTCGATCGGCTTGCGTTCGACGATCTCGGGTACGTTCGTCGGCGCGGCCACTCGCGGCGCCGCCTGCGCATAGCGCGTGTCGAACGACACGAACCAATACTGTGCCTGCACCTCGGCCGGCACCGGCGCGGCGTGGGCGCCGCCGACGGCGAGGCCCAGCGCGGTGAGCACCGATGCGAGCCGATGTCGTAGGCATGATCTTTCACCGCGCGCTGCGCGTGCGATCATGGGTGCATCGGCACGTAAAACCAAGGGCAGGACATCCGCCGGGGAGAAGCGTGCCGACGCGTAACCGCATCCTTCGGACGCGGCCCATGGGAGACGGACGCTTGCGTCGCGGTGGGTACAGTTTTCAGAAATTTTCATATTCGGCAGCAGTTTAGGTATATTTGCGCGCCGTCACAAGCCGACCGGTCATGTCCTGCGGAGCCGTCGTGACGCGTCGCAAACGAAGCCAACCCGGCATCACCGACACGGTTCGGTATTGCAGGTTGGCATGAATTCATCGGCTTGCGCGGCCCGCTGTTGGTCCCGTTCTGCGGTCGTTCCTGATACCCCCTCACGTACCTTTCCACAGACTCGCTCTCGATGAATACCCAGGAAGACAGTCAGACCGTACGTGCCACGTCGTTGAGTCGCCAGTTCGGCAAACGCGTTGCCGTCAGCGAAGTGAATCTGACGCTGAAGCGTGGTGAGGTGCTGGGGTTCCTCGGACCGAACGGGGCCGGCAAGACCACCACGATGCAGATGCTGACCGGCAATCTGGCGCCGACCGGGGGCCAGGTCGAAATCTGCGGCATCGACATGCTCGAGCGCCCGACCGATGCGAAGGCGCGCATCGGCTACCTGCCCGAGACCCCGCCGCTCTATCGCGATCTCACGGTCAACGAATTCCTTCAGCTCGCGGGGCGGCTGCACCGGGTGGCGAAGAAATCGCTCGCCGGGGCGGTCGATCTGGCCAAGCAACGCTGCGGCATCGCTGATGTGGGCCAGCGCCTGATCGGCACGCTGTCGAAGGGGTACCAACAGCGCGTCGGCATCGCGCAGGCGATCATCCACAATCCCGACGTCGTGATTCTCGACGAGCCGACGGTGGGTCTGGATCCGAATCAGATCCGCGACATCCGGGCGTTGATCCGCGAACTCGGCGGCGCGCACAGCGTGATCCTGTCGACGCACATCCTGCCCGAGGTCGAACAGGTGTGCGATCGCGTGCAGATCATGCATCGGGGGTCGCTGGTGTTCAACGACACCATCGCCGGACTCAAGCAGTTCCGTGGCGGCACCCTGATGCTGGGGTTGCGCAAGCCCCCGTCGATCGAAGCGCTCGCTGCGATCTCCGGCGTTGCCAGCGTCGAACCCGGAGGCGGCACCGGGGGGGCGGGCATGTTCCGCATCCAGCCGCACGCCGAAGTCGACCCGACCGATGCGCTCGTGCGCGCCAGCGCGGACAATGGCTGGAACCTGTTTCATCTCGCGCCTGCGGCCTCGAGCATCGAGGATGTGTTCGTGCAGCTGACCCACCGCGAGGAGACGCTCTGATGATCTTCACGATCGCCGGCAAGGAATTGCGTGCGCTGTTTTCGTCCCCGCTCGCGTGGGTCGTGCTGGCGTTCCTGCAGTTGACGATGGGCTGGATTCTCGTCACGCGGCTCGACGCGTTCCTCACCGTGCAGACCCAGTTGATGCAGATGGAAACGCCCCCGGGTATCACCGAGATCGTCATCGCACCGATCTTCGGCGCGGCCGCGGTGATCCTGATCATGGCGGTGCCGCTGCTGTCGATGCGCCTGATCGCCGAGGAGCGTCGCAATCAGACGATGACCTTCCTGATCTCGGCCCCGCTTTCGATGACGCAGATCGTGCTCGGCAAGTTCGTCGGGCTGTATTCGTTCCTGATGCTCTCGGTCGCATTGATCCTGATGATGGCCGCCTCGATGTACCTCGGTGGCCGGCTAGATCTGGGGCTGCTCGGAACCTTGTCGCTCGGGCTCGCACTGTTGATCGCCGCGTTTGCCGCGGTCGGCGTGTTCTTCTCGTCGCTGACCGCACAGCCGGTCGTCGCCGCCACCGCCACGCTCGCGACGCTGCTGGGACTCTGGCTGCTCAACATGTCGCAGGCGAGCCCGGACAGTCCGTTCCTGATGCTCGCACTGATCCGGCGCTACGAGAGTTTCACGAAGGGATTGATCGACACCAGCGACATCGTGTTTCTCGTCCTGTTCACCTCGGTGTTCCTGATCCTCGCCATCCGCCGCCTCGACGCCGATCGCCTGGGCGCCTGATGCCCGTGATCGCGTTCCTTCCCGTGCTGTCCGTGTTCCACTCCTCACTCGCTTCGCCGATCCGCTAAATGGCCACCAACATCGATCGCAAGTTCCGGCTCAGACTGTCGGCGCAGAACTGGCTGTTCGTCGTCCTGCTGGTGGCCCTTGCCGGGCTCGCGTCGTATGCCGCGCGCGAATACAAGAAGGAATGGGACGTCAGTCTGAATGCGCGCAACACGCTGTCGCAGCCGACGGTCGACATGTTGTCGCAGCTGACCGGCCAGGTGATGGTCACCTCGTATGCGACCGGGCAGGAAGACCTGCGCAAGGTCGTGCGCGACTTCCTCGCGCCTTATCAGCGGATCAAGCCCGACCTCGTGCTGTCGTTCATCGATCCGCGCGAGCAGCCCAAGCTCGCGCAGAGCGCCGGGGTACAGGTCAACGGCGAGATGGTCGTCGAGTTCGGCAAGCGCAGCGAGAACATCAGCACGCTGACCGAACAGGCATTCGCCAATCTGCTGATGCGCCTCGCACGCGGCAGCGACCGCAATGTGATGTCGCTGGACGGTCACGGCGAGCGTGTGATCGACGGCGGTGCCAACCACGATCTCGGCCAGTTCGGCCGGCAGCTCGAGAACAAGGGCTTCGCCACCGGACCGCTGAACCTGTCGCTCGCCCAGGCGGTGCCCGAGAACGTCAAGATCCTGATCATCGCCGGGCCGAAGGTCGATCTCCTGCCGCCCGAGGTGAAGAAGATCAAGGACTGGATCGACAAGGGGGGCAGCCTGCTCTGGCTGATCGACCAGGAGCCGTTGCGCGGGCTGCAGCCGATCGCCGACATCTTCGGGCTGGTGTTGAACCCCGGCACGGTCGTCGATCCGTCGGCACAACTGATCAACGCGGCACCGACGATGGCGGTGGCGACCGGCTACGGCCAGCACCCGATCGCGAAGAACTTCACCCTCAACACGATCATGCCGTTCGCCCGGTCGATCGCGGTGGACGACAGCCGCGACTGGCGCGACACGCCGCTGATCGAAGTCGCGCCGCGCGGGTGGCTCGAGATGAGTCCGATCGGCGACTCGGTGACTTTCGACAAGGGCCGCGACACGCCGGGACCGATCACCGTCGGTCTCGCCCTCGAGCGCACGCTGAACGACAAACCACAGCGCGTCGTGATCATCGGCACCGGCCACTTCCTCGCGAACCAGTATGTCGGGCTCGTCGGCAACATGGACCTCGGCATCAACATCGCGAACTGGCTCGCCGGCGACGACAACCTGATCACCGTGCAGCCGCGGGCGACGCTCGACTCGTCGCTGAACCTGTCGCGTACGTCGATGATGGTCATCATCTACGGCTTCCTGGTGCTGCTGCCGCTCGGCTTCCTCGCCACCGGCGCGACGATCTGGTGGCGCCGCCGGCGCAAGGCATGATCGGCATGAAGCGTCGCGCGACGGCGATCGGATCGACGGCACGCACAGCGCCGCAGACCCGGTTGCGTTCGTCTGCGTCGGAAGGGACCCCGTGAAGAACCGTCTGCTGCTCAACGCGATGCTGTTGCTGCTCGTCGCCGGCATCGCGGCGTTCCTGTACTTCAAGCCAAAGAAGGTCGAGGAGAAGCCGACCGAGTTCAGGTTGTCCACGCTCAAGCCAGAAGACATCAAGCGGGTCGAAGTGCGCCTGCGCAAGGGCACGCCGGTGGTGATGGAACGCGACGGTGAGCAATGGTTCCTGACTGCACCGTTTCGCGCGCGCGCCGACAACTTCGAGGCGCGCCGGCTGGCCGATCTGGTGCGCGCAGTCAGCATCGAAAAACTGCCGGCCACCGATCTGGCACGCTTCGAACTCGAGCCCCCGCTCGCCACCGTCATCCTCGACCAGCAGACCTTCACGTTCGGCACCCTCAACCGCATGTTGAAGATGCAGTACGTGCTGACCGGCGACGCCGTCTACATGGTGAACCCGCAGTATGCCCAGGCAATCCCGCCGCAGCCCGAACGCATGGCCGACAACCGGCTGTGGACGACGCCCGAGCAGCAGATCGTCGGGGTCGAGCTGCCGCGCTTCAAGGTCGAGCAGGTCGAAGGCAACTGGGTGGTAACGCCGAAGCCGCCGATCACCCCGAGTCAGGACGACCTGAACCGTTTCATCGACGAGTGGAAACTCGCCTCGGGAACCTTGACCGAACCGGCGAAGTTGAAGCCCGGGAAGGACCAGGCACTGGTGCGCATGAAGGACGGCAAGTCGGTGACGGTGAACCTCGCCTCGCGCGACCCCGAGTACATCCTGATCCGCGCAGACGAGGGCCTGCAGTACCACCTGTCGCGCGAGACCGCGCGCCGGATGTTCGAACCGAACTGGCGCTGAGCGACGCCGCCGTCGTTCCCACCGGCGAAAAGTTGCGTCGGCGCGCGATCGATGCCTGAACTGCCCGAAGTCGAGACCACGCGTCGCGGCCTCGTCGCACGCGTGCTGGATGCGCGCATCGAGCGGGCGATCGTGCGCAACCGGGCGCTGCGCTGGCCGGTCAGCACCGGGCTCGAAGCGGCGATCGCCGGCGCGCGAATCGATGCCATCGAACGCCGCGCGAAGTACCTGCTGTTCGCTTGTGAACGACGCGGTCATCTGCTCGTGCATCTGGGGATGTCGGGCAGACTGTGGCTCGTCGCGAACGATGAGCCACCGGCCATTCACGATCATGTCGACATCGTGCTCGCCACCGGATTCTCGATCCGTCTGCGCGACCCGCGCCGGTTCGGCGCAGTGTTGTGGCTGCCCGCGGGAGCACCGGTGCACCCGCTGCTCGCCTCGCTCGGGCCGGAGCCGTTGACCGCCGCGTTCGATGCACCGTATCTCTACCGGGTGCTGCGCGGACGCAGTGCCGCGATCAAGCTCGTGCTGATGGACAGCCATGTGGTCGCCGGCGTCGGCAACATCTACGCCAACGAAGCGCTGTTCGAGGCCCGGATCAACCCGCGCACGTCAGCGTCGCGCCTCGGGCCGGCGCGCTGTGCGCGGCTCGTCGAGGCGGTGCGCACGATCCTCGCGCGCGCGATCGAGGCCGGTGGCAGCAGCCTGCGCGACTACGTCGCAGCCGACGGCAAGCTAGGCAGCTTCCAGGACACCTTCAATGTCTATGGGCGTGACGGGCTGCCGTGCGTGCGCTGCGGCGCGCCGGTGCGCGCGATCTGGCAGGGCAACCGGTCGACGTGGTATTGCGTGCGCTGTCAGCGCGCCTGAGCCGTCGCGCAGCCGCTCTGGGCGAGCGTGCCCCGTCGTTGCGTTCACGGCGCTGCGACGAACACGCGAGCAGCAAGCGCGGGCCGGGGCTCCATGACTAACGTCGCAGTACCGCCGCCAGGTAACGTGCCGTCGGCCCGCGTCCCGTAGCGACATCGGCAGGCGTGCCACTCGCCACGATGCGGCCTCCCGCCTCGCCCGCGCCCGGACCAAGGTCGATCACCCAGTCCGCAGCGGCGACCATGCGCATCTCGTGCTCGACCACGATCACGGTGTTGCCGGCCTCGACGAGGAACCGCAGCTGCGCCATCAGCCGATCGACATCGGCGGGATGCAGGCCGGTAGTGGGTTCATCCAGCACATAGAGCGTTGCACCCCGCTGCATCCGTTGCAGTTCGGTCGCGAGCTTGATCCGCTGCGCTTCGCCCCCCGACAGTTCGGTCGCCGGTTGCCCCAGCCGCAGATAACCGAGGCCGATCTCGCGCAGCAACGCGAGCGGTCGGGATACCGCAGCATCGTCGACGAAGAACGCGGCGGCTTCATCGACCGTCATGCGCAGCACCTCGGCGATATTCCTGTCGCGGTAGGTGACGGCGAGCGTCTGCGCGTTGTAACGGGCACCGTGGCACGTCGGACACGGGGCGTACACGCTCGGCATGAAATGCAGCTCCACGCTGACGAAGCCTTCGCCTTCGCAGGTGTCGCAGCGCCCCTTGCTCATGTTGAACGAGAAGCGGCCGGCGTCATAGCGTTTCCTGCGCGCTGCCGGGGTCTCGGCGAACAGTCTGCGCACGCCGTCGAACAGACCGGTGTAGGTCGCGAGGTTCGACCGCGGCGTGCGTCCGATCGGTTTCTGATCGACGCGCACCAGGCGCTTGATCGCGTCGGCGCCGCCGACAATGCGCCCGCTCGGTGCGCTGGCGATCCGTGGCGCGACTTCGTCGCCGTGTTCGTCCGGCGCGTCGGGTTCATGTCCCAGATGAGCGACCACCAACTCGATCAACGCCTGCCCGACGAGGCTCGATTTCCCCGAACCCGACACGCCGGTGATGGCCGTGAACACGCCGAGCGGAAACTCGGCATCCAGATCGCGCAGGTTGTTGCGC
Source organism: Burkholderiales bacterium (assembly GCA_014379045.1). Classification (GTDB taxonomy): domain Bacteria; phylum Pseudomonadota; class Gammaproteobacteria; order Burkholderiales; family CAIKXV01; genus CAIKXV01. The sequence goes on along the minus strand of JACMMK010000034.1, from coordinate 4,018 downwards.
GTGACGCCCTCCAGCTTCAACCATCCGACCGGCCGACGCGGCGCTGCGTCGACGCGGCCGGGCGGCGCGAACAGGTAGCGTCCCGTATGCGACGCAGCGACCTCGCGCAACCCCTGTGGCGGACCACTGTAGAGCACCTGCCCACCCTGCTCTCCCGCATCGGGGCCCACGTCGACGATCCAGTCGGCGCGGCGGATCATGTCCAGATCGTGTTCGACTACGAACAGCGAGTTGCCCGCGCGCTTCAGTTGATCGAGCGCACGCAGCAGCGCTTCGCCATCCGCGGGATGCAACCCGGCCGACGGTTCGTCGAGCACATACACGACGCCGAACAGGTTCGCTCGGATCTGCGTCGCGAGGCGCAGGCGCTGCAGTTCGCCGGCCGACAGCGTCGGCGTGCTGCGCTCGAGCGACAGGTAGCCCAGGCCCATGTCGTTGAGTGTGGCCACGCGTTCGAGAACGCCGTGCGCAAGCCGCTGCGCCGCGATCCGCTTTTCTTCCGACAGGTTCGGCGTGCGTCGTACATCCGCTGCGGCCTTGTGTTCCGAACCGCCTGCCGCTACGCGGCGCTCGAGATCCCGACGCGCTGCCGTGCGCGTGACGCTGTTGCTTCCAGACTCCTGAACGAGCAAGCCTTCGGCTGCGGGTCGAAGCACCACGGCAAGCTGGTCGAGCGGCATCCTCGACATCGCAGCGATGTCGTAACCGGCGAACTCGACCGCCAAGGCCTCGGGCTTGAGCCGCCTGCCGCGGCATGAACTGCATGTGTCACCGACCAGGTAGCGGGCGACCCGCTTCTTCATCAGCGCGCTCTGGGTGTGCGCGAACGTGTGCAGAACGTACCTGCGCGCCCCGGTGAAGGTTCCGCGGTAACTCGGCTCGAGGCCGCGTCGCAGCGCGTCGCGCGTCTGCGCTGGCGTGAACCCCGCATACACCGGCGCGGTCGGCTGCTCGTCGGTGAAGAGTATCCACTCGCGATCCTTCGCCGACAGTTCGCGCCAGGGTCGATCGACGTCGTAGCCGAGGCTCACCAGTATGTCGCGCAGATTCTGCCCGTGCCAGGCAGGCGGCCATGCGGCGATCGCGCCATCGCGGATGCTCAACGAATCATCGGGGACCAACGTCTTCTCGGCGACCGTGAACACGCGCCCCAGACCATGGCAGGCCGGACACGCGCCCTGGACCGTGTTCGACGAGAAATCTTCGGCGAACAGCATCGGCTGCCCCGGCGGATAGCTGCCCGCGCGCGAATAGAGCAGGCGCAACAGACTCGACAACGTCGTGACACTGCCGACGGACGACCTGACGCTGGGTGTGCCGCGCTGCTGTTGCAACGCGACCGCGGGAGGCAGGCCGTCGATGGTATCGACCTCGGGCACGCCCACCTGTTGAATCAGCCGGCGCGCGTAGGGCGCCACCGACTCGAAGAAGCGCCGCTGTGCCTCCGCATAGAGCGTTCCGAACGCGAGCGACGACTTGCCCGAACCCGACACGCCGCTGAATACCACGAGCGCGTTGCGCGGTATGTCGACATCGATGTTCTTCAGATTGTGTTCCCGCGCGCCGCGCACGCGCACGAAGTTGTTCCGATCCTGCCCGTGCGCTGCTTCGGGTGGCGGTAACGCGACGGCTGCGCCAGGCGCGGGCCGGGTCACGGATGTGCGCGTTCGGGCCACGGTGACGTTGCCTCGCCTGAGCCGCTAGCGGCGTCCGACCACCTGTGCCTGGCGCGCGATCCCCTGCACCAGCAGCGTCTCGTATTTCGCCTGCAACTGTGCCGCGGTTTCGACGCGCTGCGGGTCGAGCGGGATGCAGTCGACCGGGCACACCTCGACGCACTGCGGTGTATCGAAATGCCCGACGCACTGCGTGCAGCGCGCCGGATCGATCACGTAGTACTCGTCACCCGGAGCGATCGCCGAGTTCGGGCATTCGGGCTCGCACACATCGCAGTTGATGCAGGCGTCGGTGATCATCAGTGCCATGACTGTAGTCGCTACCTTGGGTACGCGTACGTCGACCCGATCATTGATCGGTGATCCGACGCTGGGGGCGCCCCGCCGGTCGCACATCACGCAGTTTCTCGGCGACCCGCTCGGCGACCAGCGGGCTGACGAACTGGGCGATATCGCCGCCCATCAGCGCGATCTCGCGCACCAGCGTCGCGGACACGAACATGTACGCGTCAGACGGCGTGAGAAACACGGTTTCGATCTCGCTGAACAGCTTGCGATTCATGCCGGCGAGCTGGAACTCGTACTCGAAATCGGACACCGCGCGCAGGCCGCGCACGATCACCCACGACTGCTGCGAGCGCACGAAATCGGTCAGCAGCCCGGAAAAGCGCGTGACGGTCACGTTGGCCACCCCGCTCATCACGTCGGCGGCGAGCCCCACCCGCTCGCTCGGGGTGAAGAACGGGCGTTTGCCGGGACTGTCGGCGACGCCGACAATTACCCGGTCGAACAGCTTCGCGGCGCGGCGCGCGAGGTCTTCGTGGCCGAGGGTCATCGGATCGAACGTGCCCGGGTAGATGGCGGTAATCATCGCGAGCCGTCCTCATGGGTAAGCGCATCGTCGAAAGGTTCCGGAGACAGCGTATCCGGATTGACGTCCGGCTGCGCGGGCAGGGTGCGTACGGCGGCCAGCTTCAACAGGCGGTAGTCGACCGCGCCGGCGCGGTCGCGACGCACCGTCGTCCAGGCCGCGTCGGGTTCGACCGTGACCGATGCCGAACCGCAGGGCTGTTCGACATACACCAGGCCCGCCGGCGCGACGCATGCGACGAGGCGCGGCAGCAGCGTCGGCAGCAGTTCGAGACGATACGGCGGGTCGACGAACACGAGGTCGTAGGCGCCGGGCGCGCGCTCGCCCTCGCGTTCGAGGAAGCGCTGCACATCGGCCTTCACGATTTCGATGCGCGGCGCATCACGTGGGATCGGCAGCGCATCACGTGGGATAGGCGGCGCGTCACGCAAGACCGGCTGCGCATCGCGACGTGGGCCGCCCGGCTTGTCGGGCGGCGTGTCGAGCGGCGTTCGAAGCAGCAGGTCGCGATTGGCCTCCAACCCGCGGATCGCGCGCAGGTCGTGTTCGACCATCACCACGCGCCGCGCGCCGCGCGATGCCGCTTCGAAGCCCAGTGCGCCGCTGCCGGCGAAAAGATCGAGGCAGACGAGTCCGTCGAGGTCCTGACCGAGCCAGTTGAACACGGTCTCGCGCACACGGTCGGGGGTCGGCCGCAGATCGTCGAGCGCCGGAAACGCGAGCAGTCGACGACGCCAGCGTCCGCCGATGATCCGTACCCGTTGCGATCGTGCGCGTGCAGCCATCGGCCCTCAGCGCAACCGCGGCGGCGACGCGGCGGGATTCGGATTCGGCACCGCCGATTCGTCGGGGGCGCCGACGACGACGGTCACCATCCGCTCGGGGTCGAGCCGGCGAAACGCCCGCACGACATCGTCGCGATTCACGCGCTCGATCTGCTTCGTCCACTGCGTGAGCCAGTCCGGCGGCAGGTCGTAGAAGCCGATCATCGCGATCAGGTCGAGCACTTCGCGGTTGGTATCGATGCGCAGCGGAAACCCGTTGATCAGGTTGCGTCGCGCATTGCCGAGTTCGACGTCGGTCGGACCCTTCGCGAGGAACTCGTCCAGCACGCCGCGTACCACCGCGAGCGCTTCATCGGCCTGATCCTTGCGCGTCTGCAACGCGATCTGGAACGGCCCGCGTTCGAGCCACGGTTGCACCGAACTGAACACGCTGTACGCGAAGCCGCGCTTCTCGCGCACTTCGGTGGTCAGGCGCGACGCGAACCCGCCCCCACCGAGCACCTGGTTGCCCACCAGCATCGCGAAGAAATCCGGGTCGCTGCGGCTCGCGGCGGGTGTGCCGATGAGGATATGGCTTTGCAGCGAATGCTGCGCAACGCGTCGCGACTGGGGCGCGGCGAGCGAGGCGACCAGCGGCAGGCGTGCGCGCACGCTTCCCGCCGGCAGTGCGCCCGCGACTGCGCGTG
>JACMMK010000342.1 GCA_014379045.1 Burkholderiales bacterium | reverse complement strand
CGCGAGCGCGCCCGCGGGCAGCGACAAGGCGGCGAGGCCGGCGAGGATCAACGGCCGTTTTGCGCTTCCGAGCACGCGCGCCGCGTCGTCGAGCGCCGAGGTCGGGACGCACGCTTCGATCACCGGCCGCGTCAGCCGCAGCGGGCGCGACAGTACCGCGGTCTTGCCCGCGACGCTATTCGGAAAATCGATGAACACCGGACCGGGACGCTCGGCGAGCGCGGTGCGGTACGCACGCCGGAGCGCCGTGTCCCAGGTGTCTTCGTGCAGCGTGATCTGCGCTTTGGTCACCGGCCGCATCATCGCGAGATGGTCGAACTGCTGGCGCAGCGCGACCTCGTGCACGCCCCCACGATACCGGTCGGCGATCGCGAGCACCGGCAGGCGATCGAGCCAAGCGTGCGCGAGACCGTTCGCGAAGTTGGCCACACCCGGGCCGATCGCCGACACTGCGACGCCGACGGTGCCGGTGCGCTGGCCGTAGACGCCGGCGGCGATGATCGCCGAGGTTTCATGCTGGGTCAGCACGAACTCGATGCCGACCGACTTGCTCGCGCTGACCAGCTCGGCGGTGGCGCCGCCGCCCGGAATGCCGAACATCCGGTCGACTCCGGCCTCGCGCAATGCGACGAGGAGCTGTTCTGCGATCGTGGCAGCCATGGCGGTACTCCGTTCAGAGAAGTTTCGTCGACGATTGTCCCGCAACGTGCACGACAGATGCGAGGGCAATGACACGCCGGCACGATAGTCGATTCACGCAGGCGTCGACGTCGCGATAACGAGTGGCACTGGACATGACATTGCTGGAAGATGGGCGCTGTCACGGGAATCGCATCCGTTCAACAACCCTGATAAGGAACATGACGATGAGCTACGTAGATGGATTCGTACTGGCCGTTCCCGAGCGGAATCGCGAGGCCTACCGGGCCTTAGCGGCCAAGGCATGGCCGTTGTTCAAGGAGTTCGGCGCGATTCGACATGTAGAGTGCTGGGGCGATGACGTGCCGGTCGGCGTGACCACCGACTTCAGGCGAGCAGTGAAGGCCGAAGAAGGCGAAACGGTTGTGTTCTCCTGGATCGAGTATCCGTCCAAGGAAATCCGTGACGAAGCCAACAAAAAAATGCGATCCGACCCGCGTATGGAAGAGATGGGCAAGGATATGCCGTTCGACGGCAAGCGGATGATCTTCGGGGGCTTCGCGATGGTTCTCGATGAGCACGCGTGATTGCGCTGACTGACATCGCGGCACTGATTGCGGCCCAGCAGAACCGTCGCATCCGGGGATGGCGCTCCGCCAACCGACCCTGTACCCGATACGTATCGCGCCACACAATCAACGTAGCGCTCAGTTCGATTCGTGCAATGCGTCACCTCGATCCACGCGGATTTGTTCGTCCGTTCGAAGGGCAGGGCTTCATCAGTCGACCCTCGCTCCGCTGCGCTTGACCACCTCGCCCCAGCGCTTGATTTCGCCGCGGATGAAGGTGCCCAATTCATCAGGGCCCATCCAGCGCAGTTCGGCCGTCTGCTCGACAAATTTCGCGCGCTCTGTCGGATCGTCGGTCACCTTGCGGATCTCGTTGGCGACGCGCTGAACGATATCGCGCGGGGTGCCCGCCGTGGTCATCACTGCGTACCAGACGCTCGCCTCGTAACCGGGGATGCTCTCCCCGATCGTCGGCGCATCCGGCAGCGCGGTGTTGCGCTTCGCACTGGTCACCGCGATCAGGCGCAGACGTCCGGCGCGTACCGAGGCGAGGGGCGAGGTGCTGCCGAAGGTCAGGTGCACATGACCGCCGAGCAGGTCGATCGTCGCCGGTGCGCCGCCCTTGTACGGCACATGCGCGATGTCGACACCGGTCATCGACTTGAACAGCTCGCCGGACAGGTGCTGCGACGAGCCGACACCCGCCGACGCGTACGACAGCTTGCCCGGTTGCTGCTTCGCGAGCGCGATCAGATCCTTCACGGTTTTCACCGGCAGCGACGGGTGCACGATCAGCAGGTTCGGCAATTCGGCGATCAGCGCCACCGGCTGCAGGTCGCGCACGGTGTCGTACGGCAGCTTCGTCTGCAGCGTTGCGTTGATCGCGAGGCCCGAGCTCACCATCAGCAGGGTGTAGCCGTCCGGCAACGACTTCGCGGTCGCCTCGGCGGCGAGTACACCGCCGGCACCCGGGCGGTTCTCTGCGAGCACCGGTTGACCCAGCGTGTTGGCCAGCCGGTCGGCCATCGTGCGCGCTAATGTGTCGGTGAACCCGCCCGGAGCGAAGCTGATCAGGAAGCGCAGCGGCTTGACCGGCCAGCCGGGCGACTGCGCGAATGCGCAGGCGGGTACCGTGAATGCGACGCATGACAGCATCGCGCAGCGGAGTCGCCACATCTTCTTCCTCCTCACTGTCGGCCGCGTCGCGGTCCGGCCCCCTGCACGGGTCCGGTTGCGATCTCTGGGCACTACGAAATACGTTGCAACGTTAGCGCGTTTGCGCCGCATCAGCCAACTATCGGAAGCTTTTCGTGAAGCTGAGGCTGCCGCGCCGGGGCCCGCCCGGCGGTGATGCGCCGCCTACCAGGCCGTGGTCCCGCCGTCGACCGGAATGATGGCACCGGTCACGAAACGGCTTGCATCCGAGGCGAGCCATACCGCAGCGCCCTTGATGTCGCTGTCCCCGCCCGGCTTGCCGAGCGGGATCTCGCGATCGATCTTCTCGGGTCGCTCGTCGTAGACCTTGCGGTTGATGTCGGTGACGAAGAAACCCGGGCAGATCGCGTTCACGCGGATGCTGTGGCGCGCCCATTTGATCGCCAGGTCGCGCGTGAAGTTGACCAGCGCGCCTTTGCTCGCGCCGTACGCGATCGAGTTGTAGGCGTCGGGGTTGCGCCCGACCAGACCCGCGATCGACGCGATGTTGATGATGCTGCCCTTGCGCTGCTTGATCATTTCGCGCCCGAACACCTGCGCCAGCATGAAGGGTGCGGTGATATTCAGATCGAACACCTGCTGCCAGCGCTCGAGCGGCATGTCCTCGACCGGTGCCACCCAGGCACGCCCGGCGTTGTTCACCAGGATGTCGACCCCGCCGAACCGCGCCATCACCTGGGCATGCAGCTCGGCGACCTGCTCGGGCTTCGCCACGTCGCAGACGACGGTCAAGACTTCGGCGCCGTGCTCGCGCAGCTTCGCCTCGGCGATGGCCAGACGGTCGGCCTTGCGCGCGCAGATCGCGACCTTCGCGCCGAACTCGGCGAACGCTTCGGCCATCTGCAGACCGAGCCCGGTCGAGCCGCCGGTGACGACCGCGACGCGGCCGGTGAGATCGAACAGTTCCTTGAGGGGGGTCATCGCGACTCCGGGTCGGCTGAAGAGAGAAGGGCGGGAGAAGACGGATTATGCCGGTGGTGCGCGGTGCTGACAGGCCACACGCAGGAAGTATCCGTCGCATGAATTACGCGGTTGGACCGTCGGCCGTCGGACAGTTTCGCTGACCCGGCCGCCATTCTCGACCGCGCGCGGGCCGCGGCGTACGATCACCATTCGCGCAGGTGCAGGGTGATCCCCGAAGCACGCACCCGCGATGGTGCAGCCGATGACCGCGGAGACGACGATGGGTGCAGAAGGCGAACTCGAGCGCTTCAGGTGGACCGTGACCGACTATCACCGGATGGTCGAGGTCGGGCTGTTGGACGCAGATGCGCGGGTCGAACTGATCGACGGAGAAATCGTACGGATGGCGCCGATCGGGCTGTTGCATGCAGACTGCGTCAACCGCATCGGTGTGCGTCTGGCGCGCGCGGTGGGCGACGACGCCTATCTATCGTTCGGTAATCCGGTGCGACTGTCGCAATACGACGAGCCGCAACCTGACCTGATGTTGCTGGCGCCGCGCAGCAGCGGCTATTCGCAACACGCGCCTGGTCCTGAGGACGTTTTGCTGGCGATCGAGGTGTCGGATTCGACGCTGCGCACCGATCTGCGGATCAAGGTGCCCCTGTATGCGCGCACCGGCGTCGCCGAGGTGTGGGTGATCGATGTCGAGAACGAGCGGCTGCTCGCGTTCGACCAGCTCGAAGCGAGCACCTATGTTCGCCAGCGAGAAGCGAAGGCGGGCACAGCGCTGAGCCCGCACCGGCTGCCAACGCTGTCGATCGCCGTTGCCGACATCTTCAACTGGCGCGGCGGCTAAGCGCCGCGCGAGCGCCCGCAGGGGGCGGGCACCACATTACGGTCGAGTAGCGCGGGCACCTGCCCGCGCACACAAGGGTGCGGAAGCCGGACGTGGTCCGACTCCCGTTGTCAGAACGCCGGAGCAGCCAGAACTACTTGCTGCCCCACGGCTTGATCGCCGCCTTGAGCTTCTGATACCCGTCGATGTACTTAGGCCGCTTCGGGTCGTAGATCGAATCGAAGGTAGCGAGTTGTGCGTCGAGCCATTTATGCAGCTCGGCATGACCCGGGTTCGCCGCCTTGTACGCATCGTTGATCAGCACGAAGTGGATGCGCGGATCGTACGGGTCCTTGGTACCGCCGACGGTCTCGTCGCCGTCGAGCAGGCGGGTCAGCATCGCATCGGCGGAGCCCAGGGTCTGTTCATAGATCGGCTCGCCTTCCATCCGGTACATGACGCTCGTCATGTCGCGACCGTTCTTCATCGTGAACCCCATGTCGGCCCACACCTGATTGATATCGGCGCCGGCCTTCACATGGTCGAGCACCATCTGGCCCCAGTCGCGCAGTACCTGCGGACCGTCGGCCATCAGATCGGTCAACCGGTCGCCGTCGAGGTCGGTGCCGAGCACGATCGCCTTGCGATGACGGATCACGTCGTGCAGCAGCAGGCCGTAGTTGGTGTCGGCGATATGCTCGCTGATCTCGCCGCCCCAGTTCTCCATGCCGGCCTTGAAGTCCTTCGGCAGCAGCGCGACGATCGCGTCGACGTTGTCCTTGTGCTCCTCGTACGCGTCGACCGAGTACTGTCGCACCATCTTGAACTTGGTGCCCTTAAGCATCCAGCGCAGCAGACCGGCGTTGATCGCGTCTTCCTGCGCCTGCGTCGGCTTCATCGCCACGCGGCCGAGCTGCCCGGTCTCGTGCACCATCTTCAGGAACAGGCGGCCCGCATGCGCCATGCGCACGCCGGGGGTGTTCATCTCGGAGTGGACGATGCCCGTAGCCGGGTCGACCTTGAACTTCTTCTTGTCCTGCGAATAGGGCAAGCACGGCATGCAGCGCACCGCGGTGATCGGGCCGTACGGACGCACGTTGCAGTAGACGCCTGCGGCGGTGCGCAGCGGCGCATTCGCCGACTTGCCGAACACCACGACCTTCTTGCCGTTCTCGTTGACCAGGAAGTCCCCCGCGGTCGACCACTTGATCGACGTGTACGGCAGCTTGCCGAACCACTCGAGCGAGGCGAGCTTCGTGTCGTGGCGGAACTGCGCCATCATCGGCACGCCCAGATACGGCAGCCCGAGCACGTCGAGCGCCATCAGCGTGCCATTCAGCGCGAAGGTGTCGGTGAACGAGTGCGCGACCGGCTTGACACCGCCGACCGCGTTGCCGCCTTCCCAGAGGATCGCGTCGGGAAATCCGTCGAGCTTGACACTCGAGCGTTTGTAGACGCCGTCCAGGTACTTGAACAGGTCGCCGTTGGCTTCTTCCTTGGCGATCTTGAGGAGATCGAGGGTTGCGGTCATGGTCGTGGTCTCCGATCCGATAGGCGCGAGGCGTGAACCTCGGATGGTACCAACACTCGCGCACTGCCGGCCGCGGCCGGCCCGCCGTCCCGCACTTCTCCGGCGATGATCTCTACATCCTCGCCGGACCGACGAGGGCGCTGGATGGTGCCATTCGCCTGTTCAAGTGGACTGCAGCGCGGACCTTGCTCGCGACCAACCATCATCCGGTGCTGTTCGAATCCGCGATGACCGAGCCGGTTCAATTGCCACAGGGTCGGGGCACTGACCGCGCCGAAGCGATCTGCGACCTGCCAACCGCCCTGTCGGGCGGCAAGCCGAGGTGGCTCGTTCTGTACGACGCACCGGCGAGGATCGCAGGGAAGGTGGACACACGGTGTTCGCAGACCTGCCGCGCCATGATTGACGTCTACACGGGCAGATCGACCGTTACTGCCCTTGTGGACAGCGCCACCGGGGCCGCAGCGGTCAGGCCAGAGCCAGACAAAGCCCTGGCCTGCACCCTCAAATCAGACGGTTCCCGCCCGGGCTACTTCAGGCCCATGCAGTTGGCATAGAAGCTCACCGTGGCCGGCCAGTCGCTGAACACGCCGATCACGCCCACGTCCTGCGCCAGCACGTGCAGCACGCGCATCACATCGCCTTCACGCTTGACGGCACTGTCGAACGTCTGGAAGTAGAACCCGTTGTTGCCATCGGCCAGGATGCCCGAGCGTTCGAGCGTCCAGGTGATGATGTCCAGGCCCGCGAGCCTTGCATCGCGTGCGTACTGCGACGGCACGATGTTGCCCCTGCTGTCCACCGTCAGAAGTGCGAAGGTGGGCGGGGCTACGATGCGGATACCCTGCGCACGGTAGGCGGCCAGCTCGGCTGCGCTCGGCAGGTCGGCAACCGTGTTGGCGTCGTCCAGGTAAACCGCCTGGCGGCCGAAGGCGGGTTCAGCCTTCACCCAGTACAGCACATCGTCCTTGTTGAAGGACTGTGGCCACACGTCGCGCGCCGGTACGCCAGCCTGCTTGTATTCGTCGATCATCTTCTGCGCATAGTCCTGCTGCGTGAAGCCCTGGAACGGCATGGTGACGCTCGGGCTCTTCAGCTCGGGAGTCATCTTCACGCCCAGGTTCTTGAAGAGTTCGATGCTTTCCTTGTGCGTCATCAGCGTGCCGCTGCTCGGGCCGGAATACAGATCCGTGCGGAAGGTGGCGGTGCCGTTCAGGTATTCGGCCACCGTGCGCGCGTTCAGATTGGACGCATCCATCTTGCCCCGCAGCGTCCTGAACTCGGCCAGCGTGATGTCGCTGGTGCGGCATTCGGCAGTGGCGGCCTTCTGGCGCGTTCCGTCGGCGGCGAAGGTGGCCGGCACGAAGGGCTGGGTGCACTTGGCCGCCAGCGGCGTGGCCAGGATGTTGGTGGTGGTGTGCAGGTCGTTCTGCGCATGGCGGCAGACGAGTTCCTTGTCCTTGGTGAAGGTCACGTCACATTCGACGATGCCGGCGCCCATCCGCGCTGCGGCGGTGTAGCTTTCCACGGTGTGCTCCGGAAACTGCAGCGCCGCGCCCCGGTGGCCGATCGAGAACAGCGTCGACTCGTACTTCTTGTCGCGCGCTGCGCAGGCCTGCAGCTCGCGCTTGAGCCTGCTGTCGTCCATGTCGTCGACGAGGAAGAAAGGACGCGGGCCGAGCTGGGCGCTCGGGATCGGGCTGTGGCCGTGGCTGCGTTCGCGGTCGGCCTGAGCCAGCAACGGCAACACGCCGGTGCTGACCGCAAGGGCCATCGTGAGCAGGGACTTGAACATGGAAACTCCTCGTGTGGGCGGTCCGGGGGGCCGCGAGCCCGATGTGCACGGCTGCGGTACTGTCAGGTTAGACGCCGCCGGTGACAGCCCAGTGACGAGAACGTGAACCGCGTAACGTGCAACACATTGGATCCATCGTGCCCATCGGAGCGGTCCGACCCAGCCCCCTGACCCCAGCCCCCTGACCGTTGCACACCGATCCGGTCCGTATCATGATGGAAGCAATCCAGACCGACGCCCAGAGCAGAAAACGCAGCGCGACCGGCAGTGACAGCACCCATCGCGAGCTTCGAACGGGCGTTCCCCGCGCGCGGGTGAGCGGCAGAGCCGCTCAATCGCGCAATCGCAGCCGGTCGGCGTCCACGGCGAGCGTCCCGTCGACCTGCAGGATCGACAGCGTGCGGTAGAGTGCCTCGGGCGTCACCCCGAGCGTTGCCGCGAGCTCCGTTCGCGTGCCCGGCATCGCGTAGG
>JACMMK010000341.1 GCA_014379045.1 Burkholderiales bacterium | reverse complement strand
GCGCGCTCGACCGGACTCAACGCCTTCACCGGCCGATCGAGGAACGGCTGCATCCATTGCGACAGCGCGTCGGCGTCGGCGATCGCACCGACGACCAGCCGATCGACGAACGCGCCGTCGGCGACTGCATACTCGTCGTCCTCGCGCAACTGGCCGAGAATCACGGCAGGCTCGCCTTGCGCGATCAGCCACTGATAAAGCCCTTGCAGCGCGAACTCGCGCGCGCGCCGACGCGCATTGCGGCCGCCCGCGACCGCGCGCCGATCAGGGCGTGGCATCGTCGATCTGGCGCAGCAGGTTGGCCATCTCGACCGCCGCCCGGGCACAGTCGCGGCCCTTCTCCTGCGCGCGCGACTGCGCCTGCTCGTCGGTATCGGTCGTGAGAATGCCGTTGGCAATCGGTACGCCGGTCTCGAGCGACACGCTCGACAGGCCGGCGCACGCTTCGTTCGACACCACTTCGAAGTGATAGGTGTCGCCGCGAATCACCGCGCCGAGCGCGATCAGTGCGTCGAAACGGCGCGTCTGCGCGAGCTTCTGCAGCGCGAGCGGAATCTCGAGGGCGCCGGGGACCGTCCCCAGCACGATCTGCGCGGCGCGCACACCGAGGCGTTCGAGTTCAGCCAGGCACGCACTCTGTTCCACGGCGCCGACGTCCTCGTTGAAGCGACCGCGGACGATGCCGATGCGCAGACCCGCGCCATCCAGGCACGGGTCGAATTCAGTGAGGTCGAGCGAGCGGGTGGCAGTCATCGGACCGTGTCCTTCGTGAGTTCGCCGAGCGGCATCGGCTGGGCGCCGGCCGCCGGTCCCGCGGCGGCTACCGGGCCCTCCGGCAGTAGATACCCGGTTACCTCGAGGTCGAAGCCCGCCATGCTGGGCATCCGACGCGGCTGCGCCAGCACACGCATCCGGGTGATCCCGAGTTGCTTGATGATCTGCGCGCCGATGCCGTAGTCGCGCAGATCCATCTTGCCACGCCGGCCCGCGGGCGCGGCGACGGTCGCGCGTTGCAGCAGCTGGTCGGCCGATTCGGGGCGATGCAGCAGGATGATGGCCCCGCACCCGGCGCGCACCACCGCCTGCATCGCCGCATGCACGTTCCAGGAATGCGTCGCGCTGCCGGCATCGAGCAGGTCGACGATCGAGATCGGCTCGTGCACCCGCACCAGCACTTCGTCGCCGGCCCGGGGGCGCCCGTGCACCAGCGCGAGGTGGGTCGCGACGGCGAGCCGGTCGCGAAAGGTGATCAGACTGAAGCGTCCGTGCGGCGTGTCGATCTCGCGCTCGCCGACGCGCTCGATCAGCGACTCGGTACGGCTTCGATAGTGAATCATGTCGGCGATGGTGCCGACCTTGAGCTTGTGCTCCGCGGCGAACACGAGCAGGTCGGGCAGCCGCGCCATCGTGCCGTCGTCCTTCAGCACCTCGCAGATCACCGACGCGGGGACGAGCCCGGCCATCAGCGCGAGATCGCAACCCGCCTCGGTATGCCCGGCACGCACGAGCACGCCGCCGGGTTGCGCGCGCAGCGGGAAGATGTGACCCGGCTGCACGATATCGGCCGGCGCGGCG
>JACMMK010000340.1 GCA_014379045.1 Burkholderiales bacterium | reverse complement strand
TGCCGACGGTGACGGGTGCGGCGCTGAGCACGCTGATCGCGCGCACGCCCGACGACAGCGCGGCCGTGGTTGCCGATTTGGATGGCAACGGGACGAACGCGCTGTTGCTGCCGGCAGCCGCCGGCATGGCATTCGTGTTCGGTTCCGACAGCGCCGCGCGACACATGGCGTCACTGACCGAAGGCGGTGTCCAGGCAAGCTTGAGTCAGTGTTCGGCGATCTCGTTCGATCTGGACACACCCGAGAACTACCGGCGCGTGTGTGCAGCCGGAATGTGGCGCGGTGTCGCCCTGGCTGTGCCCGGCGTCGGGGACCGGGGGCGGCAGCGGTCATGAGGTCGTCGCACGGGTGGACTTGGCAAGCGCTGCCGTACGCCCCAACGGGGCGACGCGCGGACACCGGCGGGCGTTCCGGTAACGGTGCGCAGAGCGGAAACCGTCAATCAGAGTGCTTCAGAGCGATCCGGTGTCGATAACGTGCAGCTTCGAGACACTGACTCGTCCGGGCAGGCCATGACGTGTTGGCACAAACGCTTTGTGGTGTATTTGAATCCGAAGTTTGAGATTCTGCGTATGAGGACAACCGACGTTGCTGTTGCCTTCCACCCGATTCTGGTTCGACTGAATGATCCGACGAGGAGGACTAGCGTGATGCGTCTGACGCTGTTGTTGGTTTGCATGTTTCTACTCGTCGGACGGGCTGGCGCCGCCGAGCAGGTGACGTTGACCGCCGCGGACGGGGTCAAGGTCTACGGTACGTTCTGGCCGGCTGCGGCCAAGGGCGCGCCACTCATTCTGGCATTCCACCAGGCGGATGGGAGCCGCGCCGAGTACACACCGCTCGCACCGCGTCTGAACCGCGCCGGCTTCAGCGTACTGGCGATCGACCAGCGCTCCGGGGGCACCGAGTTCGGCGGCAAGAACCGCACCGTCGATGTGCTCGGCCGCTCGACCGCTTACGACGCAGCGCTCGCCGACCTCGAGGCCGCGCTCGCCTGGGGCAAGACCCGGGCGCAGGGCGCGCCACTGCTGGTCTGGGGGTCGAGCTATTCGGCGGCGCTGGTGTTTCTGCTCGCCGCTGCCCAACCGGGCGACCTGCAAGGGCTGCTCGCGTTCTCGCCCGGCGAGTACCTGGGCAAGAAGGGCGCGGTGCGCGCAGCGGCGCAGAAGGTGTCCCTGCCGATGTTCATCACCCAGAGCAGCGGCGAGGACGAGATCGAGGAGTCACGCACGCTGCTCACGGCCGCGCCCAGCCGCGACAAGACGCTGTTTCTTCCGAACAAGCGCGGGGTGCACGGCTCGTCCACGCTGCGCGCCGACCGCAACGCGTCGGGCGCAGAAGAGAACTGGACCGCCGTATTGGCATTCCTCGCTAAGTTCAAGGCGCCGAAGTAAAGTCGCGCTCGCCCTTTACCTGGCGGGACGCGTTGCAGCGCGTGGCTCAAGTTGCCAGCCTTGAAATACTGATGGATCCGGCCTGCTACCGGTCGCCAGAGCGCGCGATCCGGGCGTAAGCGCTTCAGCATTCATCACCGTGAGCGTAACCGAGTCCGGGGCGATCCCACGGCGCGATCCCTCCGTCGACCGTCGCGTTTCAGCTTCGTTCACGCAAGGGTTTTGCTGCCCAATGGGGCGCCGGGTGGACAACGCCGCTGTCCCGCTGCGATGTTCTTCGAGCCAAGTATCGTAGTCCAACGTTGGGGGCGTCCTGTGCGCCCGCTTGGAGAACATTCCGGCCTCCGACGTTCACAAACGCCAAGTGCGTCTGCCTCGAGCCTGCCTTGCGCTATTGGATTCGAGGCGTTGTCGCCCTTGGCAACGCCTGCGGCAGGACTTTTTAACTGTGCGCCGATAGCGCAGTGGAAGTAATATCCGCCACACAACAAGGAATCAAAGCTTTGACATTGGGGAGTCATGACATAAGTCATGTTCGCAGCACATGTCCGCCGTGATTACCCGCGGGCCTGGACCAGACGCCCTATCGCTGCGACGCCTTGCCCTTGACGCACGACTTTCGCAGCAACCTCGCAACCGCCGCATGCCCTTTGACCTTCGATCCCCAGCCAACTCATGCCAAATCTCACATCGCTCCTACGCGCAGAAATCACCCGGCTTGCCCGCCGTCAAGTCAACGCAGAGATCGCACCACTGAAGAAGCGCTGGGCGCAGCAGCGTCGAACTATTTCGGAACTCAAGGAAGACTGCACCGCGCTCAGGCGCGAACTGTCGGCCCTGTCGCGTCGCGCGAGTGCACCCGTTGCAGCCGTCGAGCCTGCGGTACGGATGCGTTTTCGCGCCGATGGCTTCCGTTCGTTTCGCGCACGGCTCGGGCTTTCCGTGCGCGAACTTGCCGCACTGCTGGTCGTCAGTGAGCAGACGATCTACAACTGGGAATCCGAAACCACGCGCCCCCAACCGTCGATGGTCGGCGCCATTGCGGAATTGCGCGGGTTGGGAAAACGCGAAGTGCAAGGACGCCTGGAGAAGTTGCTCAATTCCAAGGCGGTCGAGGCTTAACGTCGATTCACTCGAGGCGCGCGAAAAGCGCGCAGTCGGCGGCGAAGTTTCAGCTGCTGGGGCCAGGCTTCAGCGGTGTGCAAACATCCGCTTGCCCGCCACCGGCATTGGGGCCGTGAGAATGTCTCCGGTCATCGCCTGCACGATGAAGAGCGTCTTGCGATCGGTTCCGCCGAAGGCGACATTCGCCAGATTCTGATGCTCCGGGTTGTCGGAATAAACGATGTGTGTCGGCAACATGTTGCTGTTGAACCGCCAAACGCCGACACCGAGGTGGCAAACGATGATACCGTTTTCCTCGTCCATCTCGATGCCGTCGGGGCCCGCGATGCCACCGGTCAGCTGGATCGCCATCCGTGACTTCGACACCGAACCGTCGGCCATGAGCGGCAACCGCCAGATCTGCTGGCTGCCGGTCGCCGCGATGTAGCAATGCCGGTCATTCGTGCTGAGCGTGATACCGTTCGCGCCAGGCACGTTCGAGCATAGCCGGTCCAGCGCGCCGGACGACCGCAGCCGGTAGACGCGGCCGGTCGGGTCGGTGATGCCGCTTTGACCCTGGTCGGTGAAGTACAGGTCGCCATTGGCTGCGAAATGAAGGTCGTTGAGTCCCTTGAACGATTCGCTGTGAACCGAGCCGATCAGCGTCTCGATGCGGCCGCTCGATGGATCGAGCAGCATCAGTCCGTTCATGTAGTCGCAGATGAAGATCCGACCGTCCTGGTGGATCTTCAGTCCATTCGGCCATCCATCATACTGAACGATCAGTTCCCATTCGCAGGACGGCGAAACCCTGAACACGCGCCCGAACGGAATGTCGACCAGCCAGAGGTTGCCGTCACGATCGAAAGACGGGCCCTCGAGGAAACACTCGACCTCCATCCGCTGGCGGTTCGCCTCGGTCCACGCGTTGCGTCCCTTCGTGCGAAACTTCGCGGGCAATGACGTGTACGATTCGGCCTTGATCGCCTCGGGCTGCCGAAACAGATCGAGCATCGGGTTCATTGCTGCGCCATACCCGCGGCCTTGACCACCGCCGCCCATTTCGTCAATTCAGCCTTGATGTACTGGCCGAACGCCTCGGGGCGACTGGCCACCGGCTCGGCACCTTCGACCATCAACAGCTTCCTCGCCTCGGGCGAGCCGAGCGCTTCTGCCGTCGCCTTGTACAGCACGTCGATCGCGGTGCGTGGCATACCGGCGGGGCCCATCAGGCCGAACCACTGTGTCGCCTCGTAACCGGGGACTCCGGCTTCGGCAATCGTGGGCACGTCCGGCAAACCGATCGAGCGCTGGCTCGTCGTGACACCGAGCGCGCGCAGCTTTCCCGCCTTGATCTGCTGCACCGCCGAAGGGACGCTCGGAAACATCAGCGCGACCTCGCCGCCCAGAAGGCCGATCATGCCTTGCCCCGAACCCTTGTACGGGACGTGCAGAATACTGGTCCCGGTCATCGTTTCCAGCAGCACCAGCGACAGGTGCGGACTAGTGCCCGTGCCCGCCGATCCGGCTGTGAGCTTGCCCGGTTGCCGCCGCGCCAGCGCGATAAACTCCTTCACGGTCTTCACCGGCAGCGACGGGTGCACGACCAGGACGTTCGGCACCGATACCGCTTGCGAGATCGGCGCAAAGTCGCGCACGACGTCGTACGGAATGCGCTGGACCGCAGCGGTGATGACCAGCGCCGACGCCGCCATCAGCACCGTGTAGCCGTCGGGTGCGCTTTTCGCCACGACGTCGTTGCCCAGCACCGTGCCCGCGCCAGCCCGGTTCTCGACGATGAACGGCTGGCCGAGCGATTCGGTGAGCCGCCCCGCCAGCAGGCGCGCGGTGAAGTCGGTGCCGCCACCCGGCGACGACGGCACGACGATCCGCACCGGCTTCAACGGATACGCCTGGGCATGGCCGTCTCGTGGCATGCCACTGCCGAACGCGATGGCGGCGAGCAGGCCCTGGACGATGCGAACCGTGTGAGCGCGCGCGGTCTTCATGCGGCGCCCAGCGCCGAATTTAGCGCTGTCGCGACCGCGACCCGACCGAAGATCGCGGCCTTGCCCAGTCCGCTGCCAGTCATGTAGGCGGCGCCATGGAACCCGCCTTGCACTTCGCCCGCCGCATACAGGTTCGGGATCGTCGCGCCGAACACGTCGATCACTTCCATGCGGTCGTTGACGCCGATGCCGCAGTACGTGCCCAGCATCACGTTCACCGACGGATACGCGTAGAACGGTGCTCTCGTCAGCTCGACCAGCTTGCCGAACTGGTTGGACATCGACGTCCTGCCGAACTCGTCGGTTTCTCCGCCCGCGATGCGCCGGTTGTACCCGGAGACGGTCTCCGCCAGCGCCGCGGGATCGACGCCGATCTTCCCGGCGAGTGCGGCGAGCGTATCGGCCTTCAGCATGTAGCCGTCGTCGACCGCTTCTTGGAAGTCGAACGTCAGCACCCCGGGCGACGTCTTCTCCATTACCGTCGTGTCGAACACCTGGAAGGCGAGCCCGTCGGGCTGTTGCAGGCACGCGTCGCCCAGTAGCTTGTAGGAGAGCGACTCGTTGACGAAGCGCTTGCCTGCCTTGTTGACCGCGATTGCACCGCGATAGACGGGGAACAGCAGCAGGTGCCGGACAGAACCCGAATCCGGATGGTTGCCGAACGTGCTCTTCACGTACGCCATGTCGCGCAGGTCCGCGCCGAGCTTCCATGCCATCAGCAGGCCGTCGCCATCGCATCCCTCGCCGCAGACGACGTTGACGCCGATCTGCAACGGTGCGAACGTCGCGAGCAATTTCGCGTTGCGCGAGAACCCACCCGACGTGAGCACCACACCACGCCGCGCTTTGATGCGGGTAGTCCTGCCGTTGGACTCGGCCAGCACGCCTTCGACCGGGCCGTCGTCGTGTTCGCGCAACAGGCGCGTGGCGGCGGTCTTCCTCATCACCGTCGATCGGCCCGCACTTTCAAGACGTGCGGCCAGCGCCTCGATCACCTGGGCACTCTTCGTGTGATGACTGCGCGGCACCGACTGTCCGGCACTCGCTTCCGGATGTCCGAACAGCACGCCATGCGCCTTCAGCCAGTGATACGTCGCGAGCTGATGCCTGACGTACAGCGACACGATCGACTCGTCGTTCTTGAAGCCGCCGACACGGCGCAGATCGTCGAACAGCCGTTCGTCGGTGTCGTCGATCCCCTGCTCCTTCTGGAGATCGGTGCCGGCGAATGCGAACAGTCCGCCACTCATGCCGCTCGTTCCGCCGACGTTCGAAGTCTTCTCCAGCAGCACGGAACTCACGCCGGCTTCCGATGCCTGGAGTGCGGCACAGAATCCTGCGAGGCCCGCGCCGACGATGATCAAATCAGTCTCGGAATCCCATTTCTTGGTGGCCATGTTGTCTCTCTGCGGGGTGGATGGGCGGGTGCCGACGCCGTCAGTCGACGCCGTGCGCGAGATGTCTGCACGACGTCAGTCGGGGCGCATGCCGGAGTCCTTGACGATCCGGGCGTACTTGACGAGTTCGGACTTGATATACGCGGCGAACTCTGCAGGTGAACTGCCGATGGGTTCCGCGCCTTGCTCGTTCAGGTACTTCCTGAACTCGGGGTCGTTCAGCACGCGCAACATCTCCGCGTGCAGGCGCGTGACGATCGGTGCCGGCGTTCCGACGGGCACGACGATGCCGTACCAGGTCGTTGCCTCGAAACCGGGGAAGCCCGACTCCGCGACGGTCGGTATCTCCGGCACCGCTGGAGAGCGCTTTGCGCCGGTGACAGCGAGCGCACGCAACCGCTCGCTGCGGACATACGGGATCGACGACGTCATGCTGCCGAACATCAACTGCGTCTCGCCCGACAGCAGTGCGGCCAGCGCCGGTCCCGCGCCCTTGTACGGCACGTGCGTTATCTTGAGTCCGGCAGACTGGTTGAACATCACGCCGGCGAGCTGGGCCGGCGTGCCGTTGCCCGACGACGCGAAGTTGAGTTCACCCGAGCGTGCACGCGCGAGCGCGATCAGGTCCTTCAACGTCTTCACCTGCAACGACGGGTGCACGACCAGGATGTTCGCCAGCGTCGCGATCTGGGTAACCGCGGCGAACGACTTGATCGGGTCGTACTGCAGCTTCTCGTAGAGGTTCGGATTGATCGAGTGCGTGGTGTTCGACGCCATGAAGATCGTGTGGCCGTCAGGCGGCGCGCCGGCGGCGAGTGCCGGGCCTAGCGTCGCGCCGCCACCGGGCCGGTTGTCGACCAGCACCGTCTGGCCCAGGCCTTCGGACAGTCGAGGAGCGATCTGACGCGCGACGATGTCCTGGCCGCCGCCTGCCGCGAACGGCAGGATGTAGCGGATCGCGCGGTTCGGATAGGTCGGCTGCGCGTGAGACTGCGCTGCGGCCAGGCTCAGCACGGCAGCGACCGACGACACCGTGATGACGAGCAGTGCGTTCATCACCGCGCGCCCGCAGTCTGCGCCGCGAAGTCCGTCGCTCGCTCACGCAGGCTCGCATCCTTTTTCAACATGAACTTCGCGACCTTGTGCGTCGGCGTATGCGGCAACGCTTCGGCGAACACCACGAAGCGCGGCACCTTGTGTGGGGCCAGTCGCTCGGCGCACCACGTCCTCACCTCCGCGGCTTCGAGCGCCTGGCCAGGCTTGCGCACGACGACGACCAGGATCTCGTCCTCGCCCAGTTCGGAGTCCACGGCGATCGCGGCAGCCTCGGACACCGACGGATGCTCGCCGATGATACGGTCGAGTTCGGCGCCGGCTACGTTCTCGCCGCGGCGGCGGATGATGTCCTTCTTGCGCGCGACGAACCAGAAGTAGCCATCCGCATCGCGCTTGACCAGATCGCCGGTCAGGAACCAGCCGTCACGGAATGCAGCTCTGGTCTGCTCCGGGTCCCGGTAGTAGCCCTGCATCAGGTCCGGGATCTTCACGACCAGTTCACCGGTCGTGTCGTCCGGCAGATCGCGCCCTTCGTCGTCGACGACGCGCGCTTGCGTCCACTGCTGATCGGGATTCGCATGCACCCCGGGGCGACCCATCGACGCGACCTTGTGCGGGCCCTCGTACGGATTGCTGAACGCACCGGGAATCTCGGTCATGCCGAATCCCTCGACGATGCGCTCGACGCCGAATTCATTGAGGAAGACGTCGAGCACTTCCTGCGTGAACGGCGCACCGTTGACGACGCGGAGCGTGTGCTCGGGCACGAACTCGGAACGCGGACGACGCGCCAGAATCGTGCTGACCGCCATGATCACGTTGACCTGCGTCGCGCGCGCGTCGGCCGCCATCCGCCAGAACTGCGAGGCGCTGAACTTCGGCACGATGATCAGGCACGACCCGGCGGCGACGGCACTGGCGACCGAATAGAACAGCGCGTTGATGTGGAACATCGGCAGGATGCACAGCGACCGGTCGGTCGGCTGCAACTGGACGCGCGCCAGATGCCGCTCCCCGGCCAGGCCAAAGTTGCGCTGGCTGTGCATCACGCCCTTCGGGAAGCCCGTCGTGCCGGACGAGTAGATGATGGCTACGGTATCGTCGGCGGAGATGTCCTGCGGCAGCGACCCGGCCTGCTGCTCCTCGATCAGCGACATCAGCCAGGCCAGGCCGTAGTCGGCACTGTCGACGGCGATGAACCACGGCGCAGGTTTGATGTCGGCGCAGGCCGCACGCGCGGTCGCGACCGTCTCGGCCGAGCAGGCGACGGCGCTGACGCCGGCATGGCCCATCACGTACTGCGCTTCCTTGACGCCGAACTCCGGATTGACCGGCACCATGATCGCGCCGATCCTTGCCAGCGCGAACAGCATCAGCACGTGGGCGTCGCTGTTGGTAGCCATCACGGCCACGCGCTCGCCCTTGCCGACGCCCCGGCCAATCAGCATCTTCGCAGTGCGCTCGATCGCCGAGGCGAAAGCGCCCCACGACCATCTGCGGTCATTGAACTCGACGAACGGCCGGTCGGGATCCTTCGCAACCCGGCTGTCGAACAGGCTCTGCAACGTGTAGTCGTGCGCGTGATACGACGTGACGACTTCAAGCGGAGTCAGGTGCGTCATCGCAGTGTTTCCTTCGGTAGATTGGATGGCCGCGGGCCTATAGCGTCGCGGCAGTTCCGAGCAGCGCGGTGACCTGGCTCGCGAGCCGGCCGCCGTTGCCGTTGCATAGCGCGATCTCGGCGCCTGCCACCTGGCGTTCGCCCGCTTCGCCCCGGAGCTGGCGCACCGATTCGATGATGGTGAAGATGCCGTACATGCCGGGATGGCAGCACGACAGACCGCCGCCATTCGTGTTGACCGGAAGGCTGCCGCCCGGGGCGAGGGCGCCGCTGGCGACGAATGCGCCGCCCTCGCCCTTCCTGCAGAAGCCAAGGTCCTCGAGCGCGAGGATCGTGTTGATCGTGAATGCGTCGTAGAGCTGCAGCACGTCGACGTCGCGCGGCGAAAGACCGGCCATCGCGAAGGCACGCGGGCCGGAGTCGGTCGCCGCGGTGACCGTCATGTCGGGCAGTTGGTCGATCTGCATGTGCCAGTGCGCCATCGCGCCGCCGAGGAAGTAGGACGGGGCCTTCGGGAATTCCTTTGCCCGCTCGGCACGTACCATCACGACCGCCCCGGCACCGTCGGTCACCAGACAGCAATCACGTACGGTGATCGGGTCGCTGACCATCCGCGACGACAGCACATCGTCGACGGTCAGCGGATCGCGCATGAATGCTTCGGGATTGCGCTGCGCCCAGCCGCGTGCGGCGACGGCAACGGCGGCGAGCTGCGCGCGCGTCGTGCCGTAGCGATGCATGTGGCGCGCCGTCGCCAGCGCGTAGCTCGTTATCGGATGGCGCGGCTGATACGGTGCTTCGTACGACTGCGAGCCCGACTTCGCTTCCAGCCGGCCAAGCGCGGTGCGCTGGTTGCTGCCGTAGCAGATCAGCGCGACATCGCACAGTCGCGCCTGCAGCGCCATCGTCGCCGTGATCAGGTAGGCGACGAACGACGCACCGCCGATGCTGCTGCTCTCGGAGAACGTCGGACGAAGCCCGAGATATTCGCCGATCGACAGCGCGGGATGCGAATGCACCGCGGTGTTGGTGAACAGGCCGTCGACATCGCGCAGCGTGAGGCCGGCGTCGGCAAGGGCGGCGTGCGACGCCTGCGCGAGAATCTCCGTGGCGGTGAATCCGGCAGCCTCGCCGATCCCGGCAGTGGCGACGCCGACGATGGCGGCTGCACCTCGCAGCGGATGACTCATCGCGCGCCTTCCTGCTGTGCGTCCCTGCCGTCGACGTGGAACACGACGAAGGCGCCGTCACCGGCGCCAGCGACGCTCGCGCTGACGCGCATGCCGATCCGCACGTCGTCGCTCGGTGTGCCATCGACACGGCTCATCATCCGCGGCCCTTCGTCGAGCTCGACGATGCACACGTTGTAGTCGCCACCCTGCTCCGCCTTGCGCCGTACGGTCGTCGTGCTGTGGACGGTGGCGCGTCCGGATGCCGCAACCCATTCGATCTCCGAACCGCCGCAGTGCGGGCAGATCACGCGCGGATAGAAGAAATGCGAGCCGCATGACCGGCACCGTTGGATATCGAAGCGGCCAGCGGCGAGTGCTTCCTTGAAGCGCCGGTCCGCACCGCCGACTCCTTGCACGCCGGGTATCTGCTGTCCCGTCACGGTCACTGCTCCTCGAGCTTCGCGGCCTTGATGACGCGCGCCCACTTGACAGTCTCCGACTGGAGATAGGCCGAGAACTGTTCCGGCGTGCTCGCCACGATCTCGGCGCCCTCGGCCGCTAGATGCTTCGCCGTTTCCGGCGCACGCAGCCCGGCGACGATCTGCTGGTGAAGGCGCTCGACGATCGCCTTCGGCGTTCCGGCAGGGGCCAGCATGCCGAACCATTGCGTCGCTTCGTATCCGGGGATGCTCTCGGCGATCGCGGGCACGTTGGGCAATGAGGGCGAGCGCTGCGCCGTCGTCACGCCGAGGGCGATCAGCTTGCCCGATTTGATGTTGGCCATCGCGGTCGGCAGCGCCGGGAACAGCATGTCCACTTCGCCGCTGAGGATGCCGATCATCCCCACGCCCGAGCCCTTGTACGGGACGTGGACGGCATTGATGCCGGCCATTCCGTTGAACAGCTCGAGCGACAGGTGCGGGCTGGTTCCGGTGCCAGCGGACCCGGCGTTCAGTTTCAACCGTCCCGACTTGGCGAGCGCCACCAGCTGACCCACGTTGCGCGCCGGCACCGACGGATGAACCAACAGCACGTTCGGTACCGTCACGGCCAGCGAGATCGGCGCGAAGTCTCGCAGCGCGTCGTAGCGTACATTCTTGTACATGCTCGGAATGATCGCCAGCGTCGAGATCCCCATCAGCAACGTGTAGCCGTCGGCCGGGCTCTTCGCGACCAGTTCGTTGCCGATCATCGTGCCGGCACCGGCCCGATTGTCGACGGTGAACGGCTGCCCCAGCGAATCCGAAAGCCGCTGCGCGAGCACGCGGGCGACGATGTCGGTGGTGCCACCCGGCGACGACGGCACGACGACGCGCACGGCCTTCAAGGGATAGGACTGGGCAGCGGCCGTCGCCGGCCACGCGAGCGTCACCGACGCGATGGCCGCTACCGCGGCTGCAGGCAGATTCATCTCCGTTCCTCCTTCTTCCGGGCCGGGGCGCCGTCATGGCGGGCACCTCCGGCAACGACCCTCGGACGTCAAGTCCCTGGGCGACGTAATCCCGGTGCGACCGTCATCAGGTGCCCGATGTTCTCGATCGCGTCGAAACGTGTCGCATAGGCCAACAGCTCGGCCGCATTCGTTGCGCTCAGCACACGGCCGGCGCAGTCGAGAAATTTTTCATCGCGATCGGCTTGGGTCAGCGGCCATGCCGGCGAGCCCGGCGTGCGCTCGACCGTCATGCTCACCTTTCCCTGCGCGGTTTCGACCACCAGTTCAGTATGCGCGTCGAGCCCGTACACGCGGCTGTCGGCGATCGGATAACGCTTGACCTTGCCGAGCAACGCGCGCGCCGCCGGCCGCTGCACCATCTCGTCGGTGAACGATTCGAGCGTGAGGGTGCCGTCGAGCGCCGCCGCGGCCAGCGAGTACTCGACGCTGAACTTGCCTTCGAGTCCGGTCTGCGGATCGGTGCTGATCAACGGCGCATCGGTGCCCGGAAGGAAGCCTACGTGGATCGCCGTGATGTCGCGTGCCTCGAGCCGGTGCTCCTTCATCAGCGCGAACAGCCCGCCGATCGCCCGATGGCTGCAGTAGCAGCACGGCCAGCGCTTCACCCAGTTGCCCGGCACCTGCGCTTCCCATGGCGCGCCCAGCCTTGAGACGACCGAGTTCATGCCGTCGACGTCGTTCGCGAAGTAGGTCTGCAGCACGTTGTTCCGACCGTCGAAAATCGAGGGGTCGGCGGTGAAGCCCTTCTTCGCGAGCCAGGCCGACATCACGCCGGCGCGCGCCGCGCGTCCGACATGGAACGGCTTCGCCATCGAACCGAAGTTGCGCACGAGACCGGACATCTGCGATGCAGCCAGTCCCCACGCCATGCGCAGCTGAATCGCGTCGAGCTTCCAAAGCCGCGCCGAAACCGCGGTCGCGGTGAACGTGCCGACGGTCGAGGTGTTGTGCCAGCCTTGCAGGTAGTGCTCGTTGCCCAGCACGCTGCCCAGCTTGCCGGCGATGTCGAGGCCTACCGCATAGGCGGTGAGCACGTCCTTTCCACTCGACCCTGCGGCTTCTCCCACCGCCAGCGCAGCCGCCACGATTGGCGCACTCGGATGACCCCGAAGCGTCGGCAGGCTGTCGTCGAAATCGAGCGCATGCGCGAAGATGCCGTTCGCGAACGCCGCTTCGGCCACCGACGTCCGGATACCCGTACCCCAGAGGCTCGACTGCTCGCGGCCGCCGAGTTCGTCCACCCATTGCAGCGCGATCCGCGACACCTCCTCCTTCGACCCCGCGAGCCCGCAGCCCAGCGTGTCGACTATTGCATCGCGCGCGCGATCGAGCACCGGCGGCGGGATGTCCGCGGTGCGCGTGTCGACGACGAACGCCGCGACCTGCGCGGTGGCATCATCGATCTGCTGTCGCTTCAGGACGGCTGACATGACGCCCCTCAGAGATGTGAGTACATGGTCTGGCCGGCCACCGGCATCTCGGCGGTCAGGATGCGGCCGTGCTCCGAGTCGGTGATGTACAAGCGCTTGCGGTTCGATCCGCCGTACGCGACGTTCGTGCAGAGGTTGCCGCCGCAGCCGTCGACCCGGTAGAGCGGCACACCGCGCTTGTCGACGACCCACAGCAGGCCGATGCCGACGTTCGCGATGATCAGGTTACCCTCTTCATCCATCGCAAGCCCGTCCGCACCGCCGCACACCATCTGCGTATGCAGCCGTACCTTTGCGCTGCCGTCGTTCGTCGGCTGCATCCGCCAGACGCTCGCACCGACGGTGATCGCGATGTACAGCCAGTCTTCTTTCGGGCTCAGCACGATGCCGTTCGGACTCGGCGCATTGTGCAGCATGCATTCGAGCCTGCCGGCCGAAGTGTAGCGATAGACGCGACCCGTCGGGTCGCTGAGCGAGGTCAGGCCCTGGTCGGTGAAATACAAGTCGCCGTTCGACGCGAACACCAGATCGTTGACGCCGCGGAACTTCTCGGTATGCCGCCATTCGAGAAGCGGCTCGACCTGCGCCGACTTCGGATCCATCACCATGATGCCGTGCCGGTAGTCGGCGATAAAGATCCTGCCGTCCTTGTGAATCTTCAGACCGTTGGGTTCGCCGTCGTACTGCACCGCGACATCCCATTCGCCGGCCGGCGTGATCCGGAACACACGGCCGAACGGTATGTCGACGACCCACAGGTTGCCGTCGCGGTCGAACGACGGCCCTTCGAGGAAGCTGTCGACATGATGAAACCGCGGTGCAACGCCTTTGCGACGCTTGGTTGCATCGCGAAACCTGGCCGGCATGCTGGTCAGCACTTCGGTCTTGATGACTGGCAATCCTCCGAACACGATGCGTCCTCTCATTGATGTGGGACTCGATTCGGAAACGATGCTAGGCCGCGGCTCTTATACAATCAAAGACTCAATGTGAATACCGGTATACATTCGAGGCATACGCATGAAGCTGCACCAGCTGCGTTTTTTCTGCGAGATCGTCGACCAGGGAATGAACGTGTCGAGCGCCGCGCATGCGTTGCACACGTCGCAGCCGAGCGTTAGCCGACAGGTGCAGGCGTTGGAAACCGAACTCGGCGTCGAGGTATTCACCCGTGCCAAGAAGCGAATCCTCGGCTTGACGCCCCCGGGCGCGGAAGTCTTGCGCGTCGCACGACGGATGCTGCAGGACTCGCACAATGTCACCCGGATCGGCCAGGATTTCATGAGTCGCGCCGACGGCGAGCTGATCATCGCGGCTTCGCATACGCACACGCGCTATGCGCTGCCGAAGGTGATCAAGCAGTTCGCCAAGTCGCATCCATCCGTGCGCCTGTCGTTGCGCCAGGGCACCCCGAATCAGATCGTGAACTGGATATCGACCGGGCAAGCCGATCTCGCGATCTCGACGCAGCCGCTCGATCCCCCCGCCGAAGTCGTGTTCATGCGCTGCTACACAGTGGACCGTATCGTGCTCGTGCCGGCACGGCATCCGCTGCTGCGGTTGAAGCGCATTTCGCTGGAGGACATCGTCCGCTATCCGCTGATCACGTACGAAGCGGAGTTCGTCGGTTACGGTCAGGACCTTCGCTCCTTCGAGAAGCGCGGGCTGAAGCCGAACATCGTGCTTCGCGCGACCGATGCCGACGTGATGAAGACCTACGTGAGAGAAGGCCTCGGCGTCGCGATCATCGCGGCGATGGCGTACGACCCAAAACACGACGCACCGTCCAAGGCGCTCGACGCGTCACACCTGTTCCCACCGAACACGATCGCGCTGGAAGTGAGGCGACACCAGTACCTGCGCGACTATGCGTACGACTTCATCGAGCTGTTCGAACCGGCGCTGACGAGGGAGAAGGTGAAAGCAGCGTTGTTCGATTAGTGACGGGCCGGGGGGTGCCGTACATCGGGCAGCACTGATGATCTGATTGACGAAGGGCAAGAGACGCAATGAACTACGGCCACTGCCAGCACCCCACCGCCGGCATCACCAGGTATCCGCTTGTCCCCGATCCGGAGAATCCGTGATGGCTACCTTCGACCGTCTGTTCAACCCGGATGGCATAGCGATCGTCGGCGCGAGCGGCGATGTCACCCGGTTCGGCGGACAGACGGTGCGCGCGCTGAACACCTCCGGCTATGCCGGTGGCATCTATCCGGTCAATCCGAAGTATCCGGAAATCGACGGCCGGAAGGCGTACGCCTCGGTCACCGCGATCGACGGTCCCTGCGACCTGGCGGTCATTGCCTTGCCGGCGGCCCAGGTCGCCGGTGTCGTGGCCGAGTGCGGACGCAAGGGCATCGGACACGCGGTCGTGCTCGGCGGCGGATTTCGCGAGATCGGGCACGAAGGCGAACGTCTCGAGCAGGACATGTTGGCGGCCGCGCGGGCCGCCGGCGTGCGGCTGATCGGACCGAACTGCATCGGCATGGTCAATGTGCACGCGCAGGTGATTGCCGCGTTCGGCAGCCTGACGCGTCCGCCGAAGCTGCAGCCGGGCGCTGTGTCGGTCGCGGTGCAGAGCGGCGGCTTCGGCATGAGCGTGGTGATCCAGGCGGCGATGGCCGGGGTCGGCGTCAGGTACGTGGTCGC
Source organism: Burkholderiales bacterium (assembly GCA_014379045.1). Lineage (GTDB taxonomy): Bacteria > Pseudomonadota > Gammaproteobacteria > Burkholderiales > CAIKXV01 > CAIKXV01. Next base: position 5,037 of record JACMMK010000340.1, on the reverse strand, counting down.
AACCGGCAGCGAGTCGGACATCACGATGCCGGAACTGCTCGAGCATTACGTCGACGATCCGGGGACGAAGGTCATCTTCGCCTATATCGAGGGGGTTGCCAGCGGCCGGGCGCTCATCGCGGCGCTGGAGCGGGCGCTGGCCGCAGGCAAGCCGGTGGTGGTCTGGAAGTCGGGCAAGACCGGGCAAGGTGCGCGTGCCGCCGCCTCGCATACCGCGAACCTCACCAGCACCTACGCGGTCTATCGCGCAGCGCTGCGCCAGTGCGGCGCGGTCGAGGTTTTCAACGCGGAGCAGGTGGTGGATTTTCTGGTCAGTCAGTCCGCCGGTGAAGGCGCGGGTTCGTGGCCGGCAGCCCCCTCGCAGGCGCGTGTTCCGGAGGGGCGACAGGTCGCCGTGGTCACCAACACCGGCGGTTCGGCCGTAGTGTTCGCCGATGCAGCCGACCAGGCGCGGCTGGTGATCGCACCGCTGGGCAACGCTACGACTACACGTTTGAGGGAACTGATGCCGCCGCTGGCTGCGGTGAACAATCCGGTGGATACCACCGCCGGCTATCCGCGACCCGAGCATGAGGCCTCGTTTCGTGCGGCCTTCGAAACGCTGCTGGGCGACCCCGACGTGCACCAGCTATGCGTGCTGTTCGGCACGATCATGGGGCCGTCGTTCGCGCTCGGCGCACGGGTGCTGGCGGAGGCAACGGTAAAGTTCGACAAGCCGGTGTTCGCCGTGTCCGCGGTGCCCGCATCGATTTCGAGCGAAGGACATGCGTTCTTGAGCGCCGCCGGTATTCCGCTGCTGACGTCACCGAACCGTGCAGCGCACACGATGGGCCATCTCGCCGACTTCGCGCAGGCGAGGCAACGCCAGACCGAGCGGGGAGCCATTTGCGCCAACGACGTCGCGTTGCCGGCGTTGCCGGCGCTGCCCGCCGGGGCGCTCTCGCTCGACGAGTTCGAGAGCAAGGCGCTGCTGAAGGCGGCGGGCATTCCGGTGACCGCCGACGTGCGCATCGCGCTCGATGTAGCGCTGTTGAGCGGGGGGTATGCCAACGATACCGAGGGCGCCGACGCGATCCCGTTTCCGGTGGCCTTGAAGCTGCTATCGCGCGACATCGCGCACAAGAGCGATATCGGTGGCGTGCAGTTGGGGATACGCGATGCAGCCGCACTGGCAGACGCGGCCGCGGCGATGGTCGCGCGCGCTCGTGCGCACGCGCCCGATGCACGGCTCGGTGGGCTGCTGGCCTGTCCGATGGTCGAAGGCGGCATCGAAGCGATCGTCGGCGTGGTGAACGACGAGACTTTCGGCCCGGTGGTCGCGCTCGGCCTGGGCGGAATATTCGCCGAGACGCTGCAGGATGTGGTCTACCGGATCGCGCCGTTCGGACTCGACGAGGCGCGTTCGATGATCGCCGAGCTGCGTGCGGCCGGACTGTTCGATGGGCAGCGAGGACGGCGGCCTGCCGACCGCGCAGCGCTGGCCGACGTCCTGGTCAAGGTGTCCGCGCTGTCGTGGGCGCTGCGCGACCGGATCGCGGAGCTCGATATCAACCCATTGATCGTGCGTTCCGAGGGCGGCGGCGTGGTGGCCGCCGATGCGCTGCTGGTGCTGCGCGCCTGAAGGCGGCACCGAGGTTGATGGCGAAGTCGATGTCGAGTCGACCGTGCGCTGGATCGCGGCGGAGACCGTCAGGGCTTGATCCCGGCGTCTCGGATCGCCTTGCCCCACTTCACGATCTCTGCCTTGTGGAACGCGCGAAACTCTTCGGCGGTGCTGCCGATACCTTCGATGCCCAGACCGGCGAAGGTCTCGGCCGTCTCCGGTGCCTTGACCGCCCTGATCACGGCATTGCTGAGCACCTGCACGATCGGGCGCGGTGTCGCGGCCGGGGCGCACATTCCCTGCCAGCTGGCGCCTTCGAAGCCGGGAACCCCGCTGTCGCTGATCGGCACCAATGACGGCATCAGCGGTGAACGCGTGCGCTGGGACACGCCGAGCGCGCGCACCCGTCCCGACTTGATATGCTGCACTGATGCACTGATCGAATCGAACATCATCTGCAACTGGCCCGCCAGCAGGTCGTTGGTGGCCGGCGCGGTACCCTTGTAGGGGACGTGCGTCGCCTTGATGCCGGTCATCGAGACGAAGATCTCGGTGATCAGGTGAGACGCCGAGCCGATGCCGGCAGACCCGAAGCTGATCCAGCCGGGCTTCGCGCGCGCCAGGGCGACGAGCTCGTGTACGCTGTTGGCCGGGGAGTTGGCCGGCACCAGCAGGACAAACGGGGCGCTCGAGACCAGCGACAGCGGTGCGAGGTCGCGCAGCGGGTCGTACTTCACCGTCGGTGTAAGCAGCGGGTTGAATACGGCGATGCTCGCGGTGCAGAGCAACATCGTGTAGCCATCAGGCCGCGCATTGGTAGTGAGTTCCGCCGCAAGCGAACCGCCAGCACCGGCTCGGTTGTCGACCACCACGGTCTGCCCCAGCCCCTCGCTCATCTTCTGCCCGACGATGCGCGCGACGATGTCGGCGACACCGCCCGGCGCGAACGGCACTATCATGCGCAGCGGGCGCTCTGGAAATGCCTGTGCAATGGCATCCGGCGCCAGAAGCGCTTGCGGGAGAAGCAGCAACGCAAGCGCCGGCAACTGGCTGCGGGATGAACGCCCGATCGTTCGCTGCATCGACGGTACCCCTCTGCGAGGCTGGCGCCGTGCTGCGCCAGCCGAAGCAGTATGGCATGGGTTACACCGCGCTCAACGGAGGAAGGATGGCAGCATCGACGACGGACGTGAAACGCGTAACAGTCGACGACGGCGTCGCGCTGGTCACGCTGACCCGGCCGCATGTGATGAACGCGTTGAACCTCCAGTTGCGCGCCGAGATCATCGAGTTCGCACGCGACCTCGATGCCGACCCCTCGGTGAGCGTCGTGGTGATCACCGGGGAGGGCGACAAGGCGTTCTCTGCCGGTGCCGACCTCAAGGAACGCGGCCGTCGCACCACCGCCGAACTGTACGACGAGCGCCGGTTCTTCCGCAGCCGCTGGGTAAGCGCAGTAGCCTCGATGGCCAAACCGACCATCGCCGCAATCAATGGCTACTGCCTCGGCGGTGGGCTCGAACTCGCGTTGCAATGCGATCTGAGACTGGCGTCCGAGAATGCCACGTTCGCACTGCCGGAAGTCGGCCTCGGATTCCTGCCGGGTGCTGGCGGCACGCAGCGGCTGCCACGCGAGATCGGTCTGCAGAAGGCGAAGGAATTGATCCTGACCGGCCGGCGCTTCGACGCGCACGAGGCCGAGCGCCTGGGCATCGTGCTGCGCGTAGTGCCGAGGGAAGAACTGATGACCGCGGCGATGGCTCTCGCCCGGTCGATCGCGCGCCAGCCGCGCATGTCGCTGATTCAGGCCAAGCTCGCGCTCAATGCATCGCAGGAGACGATGCTGTCCGGAGGACTGCAGGCCGAGAACGAAGCTTGGCTGCCGTGCCTGCTGTCGGATGCGTGGCAGGGGAAGTTGAAGCGTTTCGAGGGGTCGAGTTGACGGAGTCGATCGGCTGATCGTGCATGCTCTGGTCAATCCGTCCGTGGTGGGCCCGCTCGAACTCGAACCCAATCGCTCACGCTCGGCCCGATTAGTCAGGCCGACGATAGGCCGTGACGCTGTCGGCGAGAAGTTATCTTTGAGAAGTATTCAAGACCCCAAGGGGCATCCATGAAAATCAAGGTGGCACGACTGGAATGGATGAGGGTTACGTGCACCGGGAGGCCCGTGACGTCGTGATCCAGCTCAGCATCAACTACAACTGGCGCACTCCGGGCACCGAAGACTGCGTGACGGCCTGTGTGCTGAGCGCCACCGAAGGTGACCACCGGCTGGACCGAGCAGAACAAGGGTCCCGGGCAGTGAGCCGCGCGATGGCAGCCGCGGCAGGCGAACCGGAGCTCGCGATGCACCTTGCAGCGGTCATGCTGCTGGCCCTCGTCGCTGCCACGGCCGCTGCCCAGCCTTTCCCGTTCAAACCGATCCGCATCGTCGTCGCCGCCACACCCGGTGGCGGGGTGGACACCACCTCGCGGATCGTCGGCCAGGGTCTGAGCGATCGATTCGGCCAGCCGGTCGTGATCGAGAATCGGCCCGGGGGCGGCGGCGCACTCGCCGGGGATATCGTGGCGCGCGCAGCCCCCGACGGCCACACGCTGAAGACCATCTCGATCAGTCATTCGGTCCTGCCAAGCACCCACCGGAACCTGCCCTACAGCCCGGAGCGCGACCTGGTGCCGGTCAGCGTGATGGTCAACGGACCCAACGTGCTGGTGGTGCACCCATCGGTGCCGGCACGCTCGGTGAAGGAGCTGGTCGCGCTCGCGCGCGCGCAGCCGGGACAACTGCTCTATTCGTCCTCGGGCAACGCCGGGCCGCCGCACATGGCGATGGAGCTGTTCAAGATGGTCGCGGGCATCGACCTCGTCCACATCCCGTACAAGGGCACCGGCCCGGGCATCACCGACCTGGTCGCCGGCCGCGTCGCGATGACCTTCGCCAGCGTGATCTCGGTACGCCAGTATGTCGACACCGGGCGGCTGCGCCTGCTCGCCACCTCGGGTGCGAAGCGCGCGGCGATCATCCCGGATGTGCCGACGATGGCCGAGGCGGGCGTGCCGGGCTACGCGGTCGACGTCTGGTACGCGATGTTCGCGCCGGCGGCGACGCCGCGCGAAGCGTTGCTGCTGCTCAACGCGGAGGTGGCGCGCTTCCTCAACCAGCCGCCGGTCAAGGCGAAGCTCGCCGACCAGGGCCTGGAGACCGTCGCCGACTCGCTCGACCGTACCGACGCCTACATCAAGGCCGAAACGCTCAAGTGGGCGAAGGTCGTTAAGGCGGCGAAAATCGTCGCCGAGTGATGCTGCCCGGGTTCTCGCGCGCGTTGCCCGGCTTCGTATCGGGCGCGGATACGCCGCGCGCTTTCCTCGAACGCTGCATCGAGACGATCGAGGCACGCGAGCCACGTTGCGGAATGCCGGCTCAAAAATCA